>NZ_JBFRDK010000014.1:0-63429 GCF_052113545.1 Paenibacillus sp. TAF43_2 | reverse complement strand
ACGAAGAAAATGTTGCGAAGTTGGACGCAGCCAAATAATATAATCATTTCTACCACTTAGAGGGAAGACCCCAGCGAAAGGTACTCCAGAACCGGAAACGGTCTGGGGTGCTTTTTGTGCAATATAAGAATAGCTGTTTTTGCTTGATGGAGAAGTTAATTGAGTTAATGAAATACAGAGCGGAAGTGAGAGCATTATGGGCAGAAAATTTCGGTTACATCTTCAGTCTGCTGCGAATTGGCTGGGACATCGATCGATGCAAAGCCGCCTTGTGGCGGCTTATATCGTCATACTATTAATTCCTAGCATCGGCGTATCGAACTATCTCTTTAATCAGATTAGGGATAGTTATATTAACGATACCTTTAAGCAAAGCCAATACTTGCTTGAAATGGAGAAAGTGAATGTTCTAAATCAGATTGAAGCTATGGAACGGGCTGCCCAGCTCACGCTATCGAAATCTGAAATTTTGGATTATATATCAAAGGATGAAGAACTTCCTATTGAAGAGCTCCTCGACTTATATCGCGGCGCCCTTACCGACATGATCAACATTCAAATCAATAATCCCAATATTGTCCATCTTCGATTGTTTGCAAACAATGATCATATGTCCGAAGTTTGGCCGATTATTTTCCATGAACGCCGGATTCAAAAAGAGCCGTGGTACGCCAAGCTGGATCAATTGGATGGCAAGGAGATGTGGATATTCAAAGAGCAGGATCTCGACATTTTGCATCGCTACGTGACGGATGTTAACGAGCAAATGCCGAAGGTTTCACTCCTGCGCGTCGTGAATTCCGGAAGCAAGCGTATTGGGATTATCCAAGTCGAAATGCTGCTGAAGCAGTTCTCGCCTAAAGCGTTTGCCAATATTAAGGATGACGGGTCGCAGATGATGCTTGCTGATGGCAACGGAACTATTTTTATGGATGACAATCAACCGTTTGTCGGCAGTGATCCAGAGCTTCATCAAGCCATTTTGCAAGAGTTCCGGGAAATGAATGAGCACGGGGTTAAAGAGAAGCGATTTTCTGTAAATAAGCATCCTTATTTGCTGGTCTCCACGCCCGTGGAACAAGTCAGTGCGCATATTCTTAATGTGGTGTCGTTAAAAAATGTTGATGAACGCGTATCCAGAGCCGAGAGACAAATCATCGCTGCTAATATTATTTTGATCGGTCTATTGTCCTTCATTACGTATTTAATGAACTCCTTTATTCTCAAAAATCTGAGTCGTCTCACAGAGGCAATGAAGAAAGTAAGAAGAGGAGAAATGCCAACGGGGCTTCCTTTGGGTGGAGGCGGAGAAATAGGCGAGCTAGCGCATCATTTTAACAAATTAATTCATACCATTAATGAGTTAATTGCCCAGGGAGTTAAGAAGCAGGCGCTAACGAAAGAGGCGGAGCTGCGCACCCTGCACAATCAGATCGACTCGCATTTTTTGTACAATACGCTCGAGAATATTAAGATGCTCGCAGAGATGGAAAACCAGCGGACAATATCCGATTCGCTTACCTCGCTTGGCGGTATGATGCGTTATAATTTCAAGTGGTCTGGCGAATATGTAAGCTTACAGGATGAGCTTCGCCATATTCAGAATTATATTGCCGTCATGAATATTCGGTTCGACGAACMGATTCAGCTGGAGCTAAATATTCCACCGAAGCTGCTGGAGATTGAAGTGCTTAAGATGTCATTGCAGCCAATCGTAGAAAATGCAGTAAAACATGCATGGACAGGTGTGGAAGAGAGCACGAGCAAAATATTAATTGATGTTATTGAGGATGAGGAAGCAGGCATTATCATCAGGCTGAGAGATAACGGCATGGGTATTAAAGCGGCCCGCTTGGAGCGGTTAAATGAAATGATTCACACCGATAATAGTAACGGGATTTCTTCAGAGAAAGAAGCTGGAAACGGAAAACAAGCGTTTGGAATCGGCCTGCGCAATGTTCATCAGCGTATTCGGCTTTATTATGGCAAGCCATATGGATTACAGGTATATAGCAGAGAAGGGCAATTCACAGAAGTAGTCATTACCCTTCCTAAGGTACTGTTGATGGGAGGAAGTTCCGGATATGAGAACAATGCTGATCGTAGATGACGAGAAAAATATCCGATTAGGGCTCAAGACGATGATAGAGAGAGAATTTCCACAATTATATCAGATTCGATTGGCGATACATGGAGAAGATGCGTTAGAACAATATCGCAGTGAACGGGCAGATATCGTAATTACAGATATTCGCATGCCCGTGATGGATGGCATTGAACTCATTAAGCGGCTTACTCAAGAATCGGAGCCGGTGCAGAAACCGATCTTTATTATTTTAAGCGGCTATGACGATTTCTCCTATGCGAAGGCTGCGATAGAATATCAGGTTAAAGATTACTTGCTCAAGCCGATTCGGCGGGACGAGCTGTTTGAATCACTCACAAAGAGCGAGACCACGCTGCAAGCGCAAGCTGAATTAGCTGAGCGGGTAGCGGTAAGCGATACGTACCGCGAACAGCTGCGAATAAATAGTCTGAAGGAATGGTTTAGACAAGATGACCCTGCCTACGATTTTGCAAATGATCTGGAAGCTAAAGTCGGATTCGAACAGTTCACTAGACCATTTTCTGTTGCCGTCCTGAACTATAAATCGGAGAGCGGCGACTCCATGAACAAAGAAGAGTTCAAGCTGCTAGTGGAGAAAATGATGCAGCCGATTAAGGGTGTACTGGATGTCTCGTTTCTAGATAGTGAATGCAAGCTTGTTCTGATCGGCAGCCCGCGCTTTCAGTTCGAAGAATTGTTTAGGCAGGCTGGCGGGAAGGAACTGGATGGACTGCGCATGGGGATAAGCGCAGAGGGGAATGAAATCGAAGATTTGTTTCATTGTTATAAGCAAGCTTCTGAGGCGCTTCAGTATTCATTCATGTATTCAAATTGCCGTCTGCTGCATCATGAAGACATTCGAGCGAAGCGGCAGTATTATCCGGTGCCAGAAGAAGAAATTCGCAAGCTTGGCAACATGCTCGGAACTGATCGGGAACGGGAGGTTCAGGAGCTGCTGAAGCAAATTTTCCATACCGAGGATATACCAAATGTAGATATTGGCTACTTAAAGCTGGTAGGCAAAATGATCAATGAGCAGGTTCTGGACGAAGTATTCCGTATTTATGGTGAAGAGTCGATCGAGGTATTGAAGCTGTATCGTAAAGTGGGCAGTATGGATAATTTCCGCAGCTTTCACGACTATTATCGGAGCTTGGAGCTGCTGCTCTCAAGCGTGAACGACTATGTCAGAGGCATACGCTCAGCGTATAGTGAGCATTCAGAGATTAAAGCAGCGGTTAATTATATGGAGGATAACTATTATCGTCCGCTTAATATGGCTGTCGTGAGCAATTATGTTGGCCTTAATTACTCCTATTTCAGTGAAGCGTTCAAGGTTCATACAGGCGAGAATTTTGTATTGTTTCTGAAAAAAATTCGTATTCGCAAAAGCAAAGAGCTGCTGCTCGAAGGCAATCAGAAGATGCAGGAAATCGGCAGCGCCGTTGGCTTTGAGAACAGCAAGCAGTTTTCTCGTGTGTTTAAGGAGCTTGAGGGAATATCGCCGCAGGAATATCGAATCAAGGTGAGATCAGATGCTGATCAGAGCAAAGAATCGGTAGAACATAGGGTTTAGAGGGGAGGAGCTGCGGGCTCCTCTTTTTTTATTTTCCTTTGTTAACCTCCGATTACGCTAACTTTCACTTTTCCATTGGCTTTCCATATCTCACTAAAACATGCCAGAGTAATTTTAATTCTTGCAGAACTTCTTTGTAGGTTCCTCTATCGCTCCAATGATTTGGATTTCGTTTCAAGTCCATAGCTGCTGCGCCAATCATATTGACATCAATAAAATCACTTTGCGCAATTCTTTTGGCTAGCGAAGGCATCGAAGGACCTCTAAAATGGATAGGAACCTCATCCACTAAAAGGGTAAAGCCCCTATGCCAGTAAAGATCAATGGAATACTTTAAACATAGCTGTTCTAAGATTCGTCCTGTATGCGTGCCCTTAAATGATGGATCGGCAACAAGCGTCTTTACGTCTTTTTTAAGTGAAATGTCACCAAGAACCTGAGCTTCGATATAGTGGTCCAGATTTCGATTTGGCTCTTTGTTTGAAGGATTTTGGAATGGTTTCTCAAGATTGACGAGCATATGGTAGATTAACTTTCGAACCGTCAGATTGCTTTCACCAATGGCAAAATTATTAAAGAACGCATCCCTCATGAGAGCAGCTTAAATAAGGTCAAATTCCTCATACGTTCCCTTTTCCTTAGTGTCTTGGTGAGAATCCAAATAAGTATAAGTGCAACGATGGGAGACCTCAGCGGATAAAAGAAAATAACATGATCCAAACCGTGGAGCAGGATAATTCCATAGGCAGAAGAGTCCCTTCCCTTTTTTATAGAATCATAATACAGGATGGACAGTAAGGGAAATGCAGATAGCGTTATTAAAAATACTTTATTTTTTTCTGACAATAGAAAGTTATCATGTATAATGATTTACATATGTTGTAAGTGTTCAACGTCACCATGTTTAATGATTCTAATAGGTAGACTACATGGCAGAGGTGGGGGAGTAATGGTGTGAGTCACTCCGTTCAAGAAGTTTACGAAAAAAAGACGGCAGGCTTGAAGCAAACGACGGAATCTGATCATGAAGCCGCTGTAAAAGCAGCAATTGTTCAGATGGTAGAACGTATGGAAGATTCGACTCTTTCGACGGGGATGCTGGCAAAGCTTATTTCGTACAGTCCTTTTCATTTTGATCGTATCTTTCGCTCCACCACAGGCATTCCGCCTCGGCTGTATTTATCTGCTCTTCGCTTTCAATGGAGTAAAAAGCTGCTATTGAAATCTACTTTATCAGCCACTGATGTTGGTCAAACGGTGGGATACAGCAGTTTTAGCACCTTTTCTTCCAAATTCTCAAGTTTTATCGGGCTTTCGCCGCAGCAGTTTAGACATTTTATAGAGAGCAGGTCGCTTGGGCTCAATGAACTTCGATCCATTCGTTTGCCAGAGGGCATTAAGACGCTTTCGGCCGTAGAGGGGTATGTTATGGCGTCAGAATCGCTTCATGGCGTGATTTGTATCGGCTTGTTTCCTAGGCCAATTCCTATGGGCAAGCCAGTGGGATGCACCATGGTGTTTGAGTCAGGAGCATATGTGATACCGAATGTTCCCGATGGAACGTACTATATCATGTCTATCGCATTTTCATGGGATGCTTCTCTCGATGAGTATCTGCATCCGCAGCACTCTTGGCGTGGCAAGGCGAGCGGGAAAATCACTGTAACAGATGGCGTTGCTAAAGGCGAATCCAATGTTACCCTTCGACCTCCAACGTTTTATGATCCGCCTATATTGATTTCCTTTCCCGTTCTCGTTCAAGCTTTTCTAAATAGGCTGGAGGGATAAAAGATAGCAAACTAGAAGAAGCAAAATTGACGGTTTATGGCTATTCTTTTTGTAGAGTCTTATCAGACTACTGCAAAAAGAGGAGTGAACGTTATGTCACGCGTTATTCATTTTGAAATAGAAACTAGAAATCCAGAGGGAAAAATGGCATTTTACGAAGAGGTTTTTGGTTGGAAGTTCCAAGAGATGATGGAGGGGTACTGGATAATCATTACGGGCGAGGATGGCGAGGAAGGAATTGACGGTGGGCTCATGCGCAGCTCTACAGAAGAGGCACTGCGAACCGTTAATTCAATTACCGTGGCGGATCTGGATGAATATTTGGGCAAGGTCGAGCGGGCAGGCGGCAAAGTTACCTCCGCCAAGATGGAAATTCCTGAAGTCGGCGACTTTGCTTATTGCGAAGACTCTGAAGGTCTTGCATTTGGCGTGATACAGTTTTTCAAAAAAGAATGAATTAGTCATTATATTGGGGGAATATTTATGAGCAATGTGAAAACGCAAAGCTATGAGAACCATGGGCAATATGCACCTTTGTATCATTTTATACTGGCGCCCATTGCGCTTATCCTATTTATTGCGTCGATTGTTCATATATTTAAAGAGCAATTCAGCTTCTCTTCGCTATTAATTTTTGGTCTTTCTGTATGTGCAGTTCTATTGGGTGCGGTTGTCCGTCAGTTCGCAACGAAGCTGCAGGATCGCAGCATTGTTCACGAGGAGAATTTTCGGCATTTCAGGCTTACAGGCAAACCATTGGATACAAGACTTAGCGTGCAGCAAATCATTGCTTTGCGTTTTGCGGAGGATGATGCTTTTCCTGCATTATGCGTGAAGGCTGTTGAAGCGGGAATGAATTCCGGGACGATCAAGAAATCGATTACGAAGTGGCGAGCGGATCATAACCGCGTTTAAAAGCAGGACTATAACAAGGAAAGAGCAAGGATGGGCTCTAGCCGTCCTTGCTCATTTTCTGTTTATATCTTTGGATATATACCGGTCTCATGCGTCGTGCCAATACGCTTTTTTCTACTCATTAGCATTTCAATAAACAGTAGATTTGGTACCCAGCAAATCCAAGCAATAACGAAGAATGATTCATTCGTATCCGTTATTTTCCAAATGCCAGCTGCGAGTGCAGTATACAAGCGGAGTGTAATTGCAGCGCAGGTAAGAGCATAGTTTCTCGCCATCCAGCGTCCATGCTCAGCCTTATTCCGGTGGGCGATAATGCTTTTTAACGCGCGATAAAGGGAATACAGCCATAAAATAGATAAGGTGCCGAAGCCAACCTTTGCGACCAGCCCGCCGTTCGCGTAAAAAGCGAGATACAGGCCAGTGATGCCGCCAATTCCAATCATTGCAGCATAAATATAGCCGATCGTGCGGTGTACTTTTGGCGAGCGATGCCGAAACCGCTTGATGAATTGAAACCAGCCGATTGCAATCGCTATTCCAGCAGAAACGGCATGGCCCCATAGAACGCTGTACCATAGGTCAGGCATGCTTCCTTTTTCTGTGACAAAGCCCTGCTCCTTAATGCCGTCAGGTGATCCGTACAAAAGCAAAGCGTATGCCCCAACCGCTAACGCCAAAAAAGCCAATATTCCAAGCGACCACGAACGACCGGCACTTCCTCGTACACGCATCAGTTTACCTCCGAATTTCATCGTTATTTACTGTTAATGAAAATGTATCATTTAAGCTTATTCCGCCTCAAGCGGCTGGCGACGGAGCTGCGGCTACGTCTTAAGTCTAATAGGTCGATCCGCTGATAAAGACCAAATTGCCTCAATTCCGACGGAGATTATGTTAACTTATAAATAGATTTTTATCTTAAATTTCAACTTGGCGATATTAGAGTTATTATAGTGTTTGCCAGATTTTATGAAGTTAAAGTATATTAAGATTCTCCATCAACATAAACTGTGTGTTGCGTGTGGTGGTTATGTACCTATCAGGGTGAATTACATAAGAGGAGGAATATAGCAATGACTATCTTAAATTTAACGGACAACACCTACGATAAGTTGGTTTCTGAACAGGATGCCGTCTTGGTGGAATTTTGGGCGGAATGGTGTACGCTCTGTAAACAAATGAAGCCGATTCTAGAGGAAATCGATCAAGCTTATGCAGGTAAAGTAACGGTGGCCATGGTGGATGTAGCCATGGAAACGAAAGTGACAGAGCAAATGGGAGTCATGAGTTTACCAGCTTTGTTTATTTACAAAAAGGGTGAGCTAGTCGGGAAAGTGACAGGATTTGTACCGAAAGAAACGTTAACGGGCGCCATCAATCAACTCATCCCATAGTGGATTTAAATCAAATCAAGTCACTGCTGATCTAAAGCCAGCAGCTTTTTTATGGAAATAGTTATTGACAATATAGGGTAGGGGGGTATACTATACGAATGTAAATCAAATCAAGGAGGAATACGAAATGTCAGGAAATTCAAAGGCTTTGACTAATGTGAATTCGCTAAGATGGAAGGCATTGTTTTTGCTATGCTTGGCTCAGTTCATCGTTATCATGGATACATCCATCATCGGGGTTGCTCTCCCAGCTGTTAAAGAAGCACTTGGTTACTCGCAAAACAACCTGCAATGGGTATTTAATGCGTATGTCATTTTCTTCGGGGGATTATTGCTGCTAGGGGGCCGACTTTCCGATCTATTTGGTCAACGCAAGATGTTTATGCTAGGGTTTATAATTTTGTCACTTGCTTCGCTGTTAGCCGGATTAGCTTGGTCCCAGGAGTCGATGAATATCGGCCGCGCCGTTCAAGGATTTGGATCTGCGCTAATCGCTCCAGCTGCATTGACCATCATCATGCAACTCTTTGCCGCTAACCCTAAGGAGTTAAACAAAGCTTTCGGCTTCTGGGGAGCATCCGCAGCAGCAGGCGGAACCGCCGGGGTTTTCCTTGGAGGAGTCATCACGGAATGGCTCAGTTGGAATTGGACATTCCTAATCAACATCCCCGTTGGTTTGTTCGCTATTTTGTACAGTCTGTATGTCCTTCCAAAAGGAACAAAAAGCAAAGGCAGCATTGATATCTTAGGCTCACTGACGGTCACAGCTGCGTTGGTGCTGGCGGTATATGCGATCGTCACTTCGGAGCATAACGGATGGGGGGCGCAAACATTTGGTCTATTGGCCATTGCTGCTGTACTGTTCATTCTGTTTCTGATCGTGCAAGCGAAGAAAAAAGATCCGCTCGTACCTCTACGGATATTTAGAGCTCCAAATCTACTTGCGAGCAATGTCATTTTGGCAACTCTTTCAGGTGCTTGGATTCCGCTTTGGTTTTTCTTAAATCTGTATCTTCAACAGGTTTTGAAGTATTCGGCATTCATGGGCGGGGTTGCTCTGGTGCCGATGACGATCCTCATCATGATCTTGATGGTCGCAGTCATGGGAAGGCTTGTCGGCAAGTTCGGCATCAAAGGAAATCTCGTCATTGGTATGCTTATATTAGCAGGATCACTGTTGCTGTTCGCTGGGAATACGCCAGAGGACGGAAACTTCGTTACCAACGTACTATGGGCTTCTCTACTCGGGGCACTTGGCATGTCAATGGCTTATATCCCGGCAACAATTTCCTCCTTGTCGGGGGCAAGGCCGGAAGAATCCGGTTTGGCGTCGGGCTTATCGAATATGAGCTATCAGATTGGTTCAGCCATTGGATTAGCTGTCATGGTTGCCGTATCCTCTTCCTGGACAAAAGGGGAGCTAGATAAAGGGATCGATCAAATCGCAGCATTAAATACGGGTTTTCACTCCGCATTCGTTGGAGCAGCTATCATAGCTATCGTGGGTGCGCTTATCGCGTTGATTTTTATCCGTAAAGGGAAAACGTCAGAGAATTGAAAATGAGATAGCATAATAATCAGTCGTGTTATTCACGGCTGATTTGCTGCTTTATCAGAGCTTTGCATCAGATAGGGTTAGGGGGTATAATAGAGCATAAGGGGAGGGGATAAGCCATGGAAAATGAATTAACGGTTGCATCCGCTGGACATGAAAATCATCACCATCATCAACATAGCCATCACTCCGAGAAGACCAAGATAAACCTGACCAGTCGCCTGAACCGAATTGAAGGACAAATTCGAGGGATCAAAGGGTTAATCGAAAAAGATACGTACTGCGATGACGTGCTCAATCAGATCGCGTCGGTTCAATCGGCTCTAAACGGCGTCGGAAAATTACTTCTCGAGAACCATATGAAAAGCTGTGTCGTTGAAAAAATTCAATCGGGCGAACATGGAGTCATTCATGAATTGCTGACGACAATAAATAAACTAATGAAATGATATTCGGAGCAAATGTGCGTGTGCACATTTGCTTTTAAATTTTATTCATCAACTTCGCTTGACAAATATAGGGTACGGGGGTATTCTATACTTATCGTTACCATTAATTACAAAGGTCGTGTTGGAGTCTTCGTAAAGCAGCTTTAGCAACCCCACTCTCATAAAGGTGCGGAAGAAGTGGGCATGCCATTCGTTCATTGGCTGGATGAAGCATTCACCGGCTTGGAAGTGTCGATTCTAATAAAATCGGATATGCAGGCTGCACCCTTGGAACAAGTGAACCGTTTGCGAAAGGGAAGTGTTACTAAGCTTGTCGGTTGAATCAACTTCAAGGAAGCCATCAATAATTTATTATTTTGTCGTTAATATACTATAGTGGGGTATTGTATGTTGACGAAACAAATGAGACGGAGGAATTAAAAATGAAAAACGTAATGTTAAATGTAGAAGGAATGACTTGCGGCAGCTGTGTTCGTAGGATTAAAGGTGCAGTCGAAACTCTCGGTGCAAAAGCAACTGTTGATCGAGCCGCAGGCCTGGTTGAATTGGTGTATGACGACAGTGAAATCTCATTGGATGCCATTGTCGAAACGATTGAGAAACAGGGTTACGATGTCGTGAAATAAAAACGTCGCATAGTTAAGATGGTAATACGACAGAAGAATAGGTGATGATCATGAGCAGTTCTAATCAAGCAGTATCTACCGGGCAAGCCACACTACAGATCACTGGCATGACTTGCGCAGCATGTGCGAGCCGTATAGAGAAAGGTCTGAATAAGCTGGAAGGCGTTGCACAAGCAAACGTAAACTTCGCCATGGAGCAAGCATCCGTCAACTTTGACCCTTCTCAAGTGAACATGTCCCAATTGGAACAGAAAATTCAAGCTCTGGGGTACGGTACGGTAAAGGAGTCCATTGACTTCGATATTGTAGGCATGACCTGCGCAGCATGCGCCACACGCATCGAGAAGGGCCTAAACAAAATGAGCGGCGTAAAAGCGACGGTAAACTTAGCTTTGGAGACGGCGCATGTGGAATTTATTCCATCCATGACAAGTGCTGCGGATATGATCAAGAAAGTCGAGCAGATCGGCTATAAAGCTAAACCAAAGAGCGAGCAGACGAATGAAAGCGATCATAAGAAAAAGGAAGTCCGCAGCCTGCAGATACGGTTGATTGTATCAGCTATTCTCTCTTTGCCGCTTCTCTGGGCTATGGTTGGGCATTTCTCCTTTACGTCATGGATATGGGTGCCTGAGATTTTCATGAATCCATGGTTTCAATTGATATTAGCTACCCCGGTACAGTTCATTATTGGCAGCCGTTTCTATGTCGGAGCCTACAAGGCGCTGCGCAATGGCAGTGCGAATATGGATGTATTGGTAGCGCTCGGCACATCTGCCGCCTACTTCTATAGTGTTTACTTAACGATCGAATCAATAAATGCATCCGCACATCATCAGGTTGAGATGTATTATGAGACGAGTGCTGTGCTGATTACATTAATTTTGCTGGGTAAATTATTCGAGACGCTGGCGAAAGGCCGATCTTCCGAAGCGATTAAAGCATTGATGGGCTTACAAGCCAAGTCGGCTATCGTCATACGGGATGGTCAGGAAGTTAGTATTCCAATAGAAGAGGTAGTAACTGGAGATGTATTCCTAGTTAAACCCGGCGAGAAAGTACCAGTCGATGGTGTAGTGCTTGAAGGGTTATCGGCAGTTGATGAATCGATGTTAACCGGTGAAAGTATCCCGGTGGATAAGCAAACAGGAGATCAAGTCATTGGAGCAACGCTGAACAAAAACGGCGTGCTTAAAGTTAGAGCGACCAAAGTCGGCAAAGAAACGGCGCTTTCCCAAATCATCAAAGTCGTAGAGGAAGCGCAAGGCTCGAAAGCGCCGATTCAAAGGGTGGCTGACGTGATCTCTGGCATATTCGTCCCGATCGTTGTAGGGATCGCGATCGTCACTTTCTTGATTTGGTACTTCGCTGTTGATGCAGGCAATTTCGCAGAGGCGTTGGAGAAGGCAATTGCCGTTCTGGTTATAGCATGCCCGTGTGCGCTAGGTCTTGCTACGCCAACATCGATCATGGCTGGTTCGGGTCGATCCGCTGAACTCGGTATTTTGTTCAAAGGCGGCGAGCATTTAGAATCCACGCATCGCATTAACACCATTATATTGGATAAAACGGGAACGGTAACGAAAGGCAAGCCGGAATTGACGGATGTACGGATTGAGCAAGGCTATCATCGGGAACAGCTCTTGTCCTGGATTGCTGCAGCGGAGAAGAATTCGGAGCATCCGTTAGCGGAAGCGATCGTGGCTGGCATTCAAGAGCAAGGTATTTCTCTCCCATCGACCGATTCCTTTCAAGCGATACCTGGTTTTGGCATTGAAGCTTCAGTTCAAGGGAACGAATTGCTAATAGGAACCCGAAAGTTATTGGCGAAAGCTAACGTGAACGCGGAGTCCGCTTTTGAGGAAATGAGCCGACTGGAGTCGGTTGGAAAAACAGCGATGCTGGTTGCGGTTAACGGAAAGTACGCTGGAATGGTAGCCGTAGCAGACACGATTAAAGATACGTCGAAGCAGGCAGTTGCCAGATTAAAGCAGCTCGGTTTGGAAGTCGTGATGATGACTGGCGACAATGAACGTACGGCGAAAGCCATTGCGAGCCAAGTTGGAATCGACCATGTGCTGGCGGAAGTGCTGCCTGATGGCAAAGCCAACGAGGTCAAGCGATTGCAAGAGAGCGGTAAGAAGGTCGCAATGGTTGGAGATGGAATTAACGATGCGCCGGCATTGGCAATTGCGGATATCGGGATGGCAATCGGAACGGGAACCGATGTGGCCATGGAGGCTGCGGATGTTACCTTAATGCGCGGTGACTTGAACAGTATTCCGGACGCGATCTCGATGAGTAAGAAAACGATGGTAAACATTAAGCAAAACTTGTTCTGGGCGCTTGCTTATAATGTCATCGGCATCCCGATTGCAGCGCTTGGATTCCTTGCACCATGGCTCGCTGGAGCAGCTATGGCTTTAAGCTCCGTCTCCGTTGTGCTGAATGCGCTGCGTCTACAAAGGGCAAAAGTTTAAAGTTATTCATATCCTGGAGGCTAAAATGAAACGAATTTATTTGATCGGATTGCTAGCTGTACTCGTTTTTGTTGCTGCTTGCGGAAAACAAAATAAACAAGAAACAGATAATCATGGTGCTCATGGCGGGCATTCTCAAGCTGCATCACCCGCTGCATCCAGTGCCGGAGAGCACGGAGCTCACGGAGGAGAACATGCTGGCGAGACGAAGAAGCTAGAGACGAATCCCGTTTGGAAATGGTCAGAAGAAACGCCGAAATCTGGAGAGAAAACCGTAATAACCGTACAAATTCAAGATACGGACGGAAAGGCCATCGAGGCATTTGATATTAATCACGAGAAGAAGCTCCATCTCATCGCAGTCAGCAAAGATTTATCTTACTTTGACCACATCCATCCGGAGTACAAAGGGAATGGGCAATTCGAAATCACGACATCGTTCCCTTTCGGTGGAGACTATAAGTTATTCGCCGACTATATTCCTACCGGCGGCTCCGCCACAACGAAGTCTGAATGGATCAAGGTAGAAGGGCTAGCCGCTGAACAAGTTCCGATTAAACCATCGGATGAACATTCCGTAATCGTGGACGGAGTAGAAATCACACTCGAAAACAATCATCCGGAAGCCGGTAAAGAAATGGAGTTGAACTTCAAACTTTCGGATGCGAAGTCCAAAGATCCGATAACGGATTTAGAGCCTTACCTAGGCGCAGTTGGGCACGTTGTGATTCTAAGCGAAGATACAGAGCAGTATTTGCATGTACACCCGCTGGAGGAAAAAGCGAAAGGCCCGGATGCGAAATTCATGACGACTTTCCCGAGTGCCGGTGTATATAAGATCTGGGGGCAATTTCAACGAAACGGTAAAACGTTTATCAGCCCTTTTGTAGTTGAAGTGAAATAAATGAATCTTAAGTCCGCGTAAAATCGCGGGCTTTTTTTTAGTTATTGGACAATGTTCCTGTCATCTGACACAAATAGGCTATGGTATAGTAAGGAAATAGATTGAAAATATATAATGACTTTACATAGATAGGATAGGTGGGACGGCTTGAAACAACGCATATTGCTCGTAGAGGACGATCGATCGATTAGCGAAATGGTAGAGGCTTATTTGACGTTGGAAGGCTTTCATATCGTACATGCGGCAGATGGTGAAGAAGCACTGCGGTTATTTTCTCAGGAAACGTATGATTTAATATTGCTGGATGTCATGCTGCCTAAGCTGAATGGCATTGATTTTCTGAAGAAGATTAGGGAGCATAGTCTTCTTCCAGTTCTCATTTTATCTGCTAAGGATGGCGATGTGGACAAAGCTTTAGGATTAGGATTCGGAGCGGATGACTATCTGGCCAAACCGTTCTCTATGATCGAACTGCTCGCAAGAGTAAAAGCTGCAATTCGCAGAGCAACGCTATACTCAGGTGTTCAGAATCAGGCAGCGCCTAGTGTACTTCATGTTCATGAGCTTATAATCGATACGGACAATATTGATGTAAACAAACGGGGCAAGTCGATTAAGCTTACTTCAAAGGAATGGCAGATCATAAAGCTTCTAACGATGAACCCAACCAAAGTGTTTACGAAGGAGCAAATTTACAGGTCGGTATGGAACGATGATTACTTTGGAGATGAGAACGTAATAAACGTTCATATCAGCCGTTTGAGAGAGAAGATCGAAGACGATCCATCATCGCCGCAATATATAAAGACGTTATGGGGCATCGGATATAAGCTGGGAGAATTTTAATATGGTTTATAGCTTAGTAGGTATCATTGTCATACTCGCCATTTTAAATGTCATTCAGTATCAAATGAAGCGGGCTAGAAGCTCCGACTTACGGTATATTGCAAACCAGATCAGCAGACAGCTGGAGCAGCACTCTTCGGAAATGCTGCTCCTCATGACAGATGATCGCGAATTGAAGCTGCTGCTGGTCGAGTTAAACCGCCTCTTCACAGATAATCAAAATAAGCTGGCACAGTTTACTAAAACGAACCATTCCATGAGGAAAATGCTTGCTAACTTCTCGCATGATCTAAAAACACCGCTAACCGTCGTGCTCGGCTATGCCGAGATGATACAAGGCAGCCGTGAGATGGCATTTGAAGAAAGAGAGCGTCTTCTGCGGCTGATTCATGAAAAAACGCTGGAGATCATTAAGCTGATGAACGGTTTTTTCGATTTAGCTAGATTAGAAGCGGGTGACAACGACATCACGCTATCGCGAATACATATGAACGAGCTGTGCAAAAAAAGCATTTTGTCCTTTTACGATCTGGTGCAGGCAAGCGGTTATGAAGCAGATATTCAAATTCCAGAAGAAGCGATCTATGCTTTAGGGAATGAGGAAGCGCTGGAGCGGGTGCTCAGCAATTTATTGTCCAATGCCATTCGTTACGGCAGCGATGGGAAGAGAATTGGGATTGCTATGAGCGTTGACGATTCGCATGTTAGGATTGACGTTTCGGATTGCGGCAAAGGCATTAGCGCTCGAAATCAGGAGCTTGTTTTTGAAAGGATGTTTACGCTGGAGGAGTCTAGAAACAAGGATTTCCAGGGAAGTGGATTGGGCTTAACGATTACGAAAAGACTCGTGGAGGAAATGAATGGCGAGATCACATTGCATAGCATCCCGTTTGAGAAAACGACGTTCACGGTTAAGCTCAAACGCATGACCTATTAGCAACTTAAGATTTTTGTTAGAAATAAGCAACAAATAAGATAAAGGTGTTCGATAAACTGAGAACTAGTTACAACATGGAAAGAAGGAGAGAACGAGTGGATTATATTTTGAGAACGAGCGGCCTGACGAAAGCTTTTGAGGGCAAAGAGGTCGTAAGCAATGTAAGCATGAGCGTGCGAAAGGGAGAAATATACGGCTTCCTTGGCCCAAATGGCGCAGGGAAAACGACCGTTATGAAAATGCTAACGAATTTGATTAAGCCGACTGCGGGGCAAATCGAATTGTTTAATGAGCCGCTTAGGCCTAACACGTATGATGTATTTAAAAGAATGGGAAGCATCATTGAAATGCCGGTTTTTTATGACAAGCTGACTGCCAAACAAAACCTGCAGCTGCATAACGAGTACATGGGCTGCCATGATGACAAGGTTATCGGAGAGGTGCTCGGCATGGTTGCCCTGCGTAACGTGGATGATAAAGCGGTCAAAAACTTCTCGCTCGGGATGAAGCAAAGACTGGCGATCGCTAGAGCGATTATGAACAGACCTGAATTGCTCATATTGGATGAGCCGATTAATGGGCTTGATCCTGCCGGCATTAAAGAAATTCGTAATCTGCTTCAAATGCTAAGTACAGATTATGGAGTTACTATTCTCATATCAAGCCATTTGCTCAGTGAAATAGAGCAAATGGCCAATACGATTGGCGTGATCAGCGGCGGCAGGCTCATTAAACAGGTGTCGATGGCAGATGTAAGGGGGCAGAACTCAGAATATATCGAGCTCATAACGCCGGATCGGACAAAGGCGTGCGCTGTGCTAGCCAACGAGCTCCAGCTCACTAATTTTAAAATTATCAATGACAATATGATTCGCATCTTTGAATCGGGAGCGATGCAGACGACGATTTCAAAGTCGCTTGCACTAAATGATGTGAATATCGAGTCGATGAACAAGAAGTACACTTCTTTGGAGCAGTATTTCCTCGATTTGATTCAAGGGGACGAGGTGAAGCATCCGTGATTAAACTTATGAAGCTGGAAATAGCGAAAATGGGATTAGGCTGGTATATGAAGGCAGCGATCATAGCGAATGTCGTAATTGTTGCGCTAATGTTCATGATCGGCTACTTTGAGGGTGTAGAAGTTAAAAACGAGATTGCAAATATTGGAGAGCTGTATATTATAGCTGGCGCTATGGTTAGATCGACGTTTATCGTCATGGCTGCCGTTCTAATTAGCAAGTTAATTATTGATGAGTATAAGAAAAAGACAATTCTAGTTATGTTTATGTACCCGGTTAGTCGCAAAAAGCTGTTTGCTTCCAAGCTGGCAATTGTAGCTATCCTTACTTTTGTTGCAATCGTCATCTCGCATATTTTCACATTGTCTATGCTTATTGGCATAAATCACTTTTTTCATATTATAGAGGAAGCGCCTGTACCGATGAATTATGCTGCGCAGCTAGCAAGCATCGTAAGTTTTGCCTTTGCATCAGCAGGAGCAAGTTTAGTGCCGCTTTATTTCGGCATGCGCAAGCATTCGGTCCCAGCAACTATTCTCTCTTCACTCCTAATCGTCATGCTGACGAGTTCGAGCAATCCTGTCTTCTCACTGGCAACCATCATTTACATTCCGCTTGCTTTAGCAGTATTTGGCGTAGCGATCGCCTGGTCAACGGTTCGGCATATCGAGAATAGGGATGTTTTGTAACACCAAAATCTATTAATTATCATAGAATATATGAGGGTGAATAAACTAGAATCGAGATTGGTGGTGGATGACGGCAATACGATTTTGGCAAAAACAGAAATCAACAATGGCTACGGGTAAGCAAAAGGGGACCACATCGATGTGATCCCCTTTTGCTTGTAAAGCTTAATACTTACGCGTCTTCCCATTTCTGTTTGAAGAACAGCTGATATACCTTGGTAACAACGATTTTCAGCATCATATATACCGGTATAATAATGATTACGCCTATGATTCCAAAAGCGTCACTGCCCACCAGCACCAATAGAATAGTTGTAATAGGGTGAATATCGAGCTGTTTTCCGAAAATATAAGGTGAAATAATATTATCCTGTATTTGTTGTGAGAGCAGAATGACCACTAATGACCAAATCGCAACAGATGGCGATTCAATTAAACCAATAATGACGATCGGTACAGCAGACAGTATGGCACCTATAAAAGGAATAAAGTTCATAATAACAGCAACGACAGTCAGTAAAAGAGCATAGGGCAAACCGATGATAAGGAAGCCGATATACATCAGAACACCGAGCGCCAGATTTACAACGACTCTTCCCACAATGAATCCGCTTAGAGCCGTATCAATCTCCTGCATCGTTTTTTCACCTTCAGCGTGGTATCTCTTAGGCATGAAGCTGACGATTTTCTGGCCGAATTTATCCCCTTCCTTCAACATGTAAAAAAGAAGAATAGGGAAGGTGAACAAAATGAGTGCGAAATTAGAAATAAAAGAAAACATCCCCGTTAAATAGTTAGTCAACAATGAAAATCCTTTATTCAGGTATTCGGTTATTTTTGAAAAAGGACTTACATCTTCAGGTAAAATGTCTGCTAAAAACCCGTTCTGTTCCAGATCTTGCAGCTGCTTGCCCAACGTATTGAAAAGATTAGGCGCGTTATTTACTAAATTGAAAAACTGAGTGCGAAGCGAAGGAAATACGCCAACGATAAATAAACTAAACAGCACAGCTGCTGCTAAATAAATAATGAGAATGACCCAAGGTCTCTTTAATTTAGGCTGCTCCATCCAGTTTACAAGCGGGCGTAATAGATAATAGAAAAAAGAGGCGAGCATCAACGGAATCATCACAATGCTGAACAAAGAAACGAAGGGCTTGAAAATAAAATCGACAAGTGAAGCTAAATAAATAATGGCAAGAACTAAAATAACAGCGAAACAAATTTTAATAAATCGGTTTAAAGAAATCAGGGTGCTCACTCCATCTGCTATGAATTGTTTTTAGTATCGAATATTATTATCGCCATTAATAAATTCGTTTAGACTAAGGGAAATCTTTTCTGTTTCTGTTTCATTTTAAAAGATTATGTACATATTATTGCATAAAAACTGAGAGGAATCTAACTCGTAAACTAATATTGAAAAATAGTTTATAAGAGTTTCGTTTGCTGAAAATTTCTTAAATATTTTTAAAGTAATGATTGAAGTAATGAGTAAAACGGAGATTATATTTACAAAAAGAAAATACATATTTTATAAAATGTAATTATATAACAGTATAAACCTAACAAATAACTACCGCCAAAATGTAATACATCACATTAAAGCTTGACAGCGTTTACTATAGACATTAGTATATGATCCATTAGAGTAATGAAATCCAAAAACAAGAATATATATATTGAATATGCTATAAATTATAGTTGCAGTTAAATTGTTTTATGCTTATATTAGATATGATAAATCTATGGTTTGAAAATTCGCAAAATTATGAATATTGTAAGTTTAGAATCACTACGTTAGGAGGATTCTATTGAAAAAAGAGCTGCTGAAAATTGAGAATTTGACGACTTCTTTTCGAATTGCGGATCGTTATTACGCAGCAGTGGATGATGTGACGCTAACGGTAAAAGAAAATGAGGTTCTTGCCATAGTGGGGGAGTCGGGCTCCGGCAAGAGTGCGCTGGCCTACTCCATCATGGGTCTGCATACGAGAGCAAAGATAGAAGGAAATATTTATTACCAAGGACAGGATATTGTCCAAATGTCGCCCTCCACGCTAAATAAGCTGAGAGGGAAAGAGATAGGCATGATCTTCCAAGACCCATTATCCGCATTAAATCCCCTTATGATTATCGGTTCTCAGATTGAAGAAGTTATTCTCCTGCACCAGCCCAAACTCTCTAGCAAGGAAAGAGCGAACAGGGCGATCGAGCTTTTAACTAAAGTGGGTATTCCTCGCCCAGAGCATACATACGGGCGTTACCCCCATGAATTGTCCGGCGGGATGAGGCAGCGTGTCATTATTGCCATCGCGATTGCCAATGATCCTAAGCTATTAATTGCAGATGAACCGACTACAGCGCTGGATGTAACGATACAATTGCAAATTCTTGAATTGCTGAGGCGATTGAAGGATGAAAGCAAGGCTGGCATCGTCTTAATCACGCATGACTTAGGCGTTGTGGCCGAGATGGCTGACCGAGTCGCTGTTATGTATGCCGGACAAATTGTTGAAATTGCCGATATCTACACAATCATTGCTAAAGCGCAGCATCCCTACACTAGATCATTATTGCAATCGATACCAACTGTCAATGAAGCAAAGTCTAAGCTCCATGTTATTCAGGGAATTGTGCCTTCTCTTCAGAACCTCCCGAGGCAGGGCTGTCGTTTTCGATTAAGGACGCCTTGGATTGCTGAGGCTGCACATGAAGCGAACCCGGAAATGCATGAGATTTCTCCGGGCCATTTCGTCAGATGCAGCTGCTACAAGCATTTTCACTTCCCTGACGAGAAGGAGGATCATCAACATGTCATTTCTTGAGATCAGCGATCTAAAGGTACATTTTCCGAATCGCGGGAGTCTTTTCAGTAAAAAGGGTCCACCGATCAAAGCGGTAGACGGTATACAATTCTCCTTGGAGCAGGGACAGACCTATGGACTAGTAGGCGAGTCTGGCTCTGGCAAGACCACGACAGGCAGGGCCATCATAGGCTTAAATGCAATTACATCAGGTAGTGTTCTCTTCCAAGGCCAGCAGCTTGCTGCTGGCGGACTTCGAAGCCATGCAGGCTTCCGCAGAGATATTCAAATGATCTTCCAAGATCCCTATTCCTCCTTGAATCCTAAGAAACGCGTGCTTGATATTATCGCTGAGCCGCTGCGAAATTTTGAAAAGCAGTCTGCTGGCGAAGAGAAGCGCAGTGTACAACAATTACTGGAGCAAGTGGGCTTGAGCCCGGAATCGATTTATAAATATCCTCATGAATTTTCAGGAGGCCAGCGGCAGCGAATCGGAATTGCGAGAGCCATCGCTTTAAAACCAAAGCTGATTATAGCCGATGAACCTGTGTCTGCGCTGGACGTATCCGTTCAAGCGCAGGTACTAAACTTCATGCAGGATATTCAGAAGGAGTTAAACCTTACTTATCTGATCATTAGTCATGATCTCGGCATTATAAGGCATATGTGCGATCATATTGGCATTATGTACAAAGGCCGTTACGTTGAACGAGGAACGACAGCTGATATATTCAATCAACCTCAGCATATTTATACGAAGCGTCTTATCTCGGCTATTCCTGACATTGATCCAACGAAACGAGAGGAAAAACACTCGTTTCGGAAGGCGGTTAAGGCGGAATATGAACAAGCCTATGAGAATTATTTTGACGAGGATGGTTTGGCTTATCCGTTAAAACCCGTTTCAGAAACACATTTCGTGGCTTTGCCTGGGAGAGGGTGAGGACGATGTGGCGCACAGTTTTACGAAGAATAGTCATTATGATTCCTCAAATTATATTATTAAGCGTTCTCGTTTTTATAATGGCCAAGGCTATGCCGGGGGACGCGCTGACGGGTCTGCTTGATCCGAGCATAGATCCGGCTGCGCTTGATGCCCAGCGTGAGAAGCTGGGGCTCAACAACCCATGGTATGTGCAATATTGGGACTGGATTACAAAGGCTGTTCAAGGTGACTTTGGGCAATCGTTTCGCTTCAAAATGCCGGTGTCTGAATTAATTGGCGAGCGTATGATGAACACCGTTTGGTTATCCATTGTAACATTAATACTTACTTACTTGATTGCGATACCGCTTGGGATTACAAGCGGACGATATAACGACACATGGGCGGATCGGTTTATAACCGGGTATACCTATATTGGATTTGCAGCCCCGCTTTTTATTTTCGCTTTATTGATGTTGTGGGTGTTTGGCTTTCATTTTGGTTGGTTTCCGACGGGAGGAAGCGTTGCACCGGGTCTGGTGCCTGGTACTTTCCAACATTTTATGAGCAAACTTTATCATTTGCTGCTTCCAGCCATATCGATGGCGCTTATCGCCACCGTATCAACTGTACAATATCTTCGAAGCGAGATTATCGATACGAAGCAAAGAGACTTTATTATAACGGCAAGAGCAAAGGGGGCATCTGAATCCCGCGTTTATAATCGCCATATTTTACGGAATTCGTTACTGCCGATCGCTGCTTTTTTTGGTTATGAAATTACGGGTCTCATCGGAGGTTCGGTGTTCATAGAGAGCATCTTCAGTTATCCGGGTATGGGTTACCTTTTCTTAAACTCTATCGCGCTGAGGGATTTCAGTGTCGTTACTGCGCTTGTTTTATTGTACGGAGTAGCCTCTATTATCGGAGCATTAATCTCTGACATCGTATTAAGTATCGTTGATCCGCGTATTCGAATTAAATAAGAACTCGAAACGTTGAGGTGAAAGAAATGAGAAAGACGAGCATTCCTATAAACGCGCTGCAAGAGTCGGACAAAAGTCCGTCAGGGTGGAAAATCGTTTGGCGAGAAATTATTCGAGACAAAATAGCCTTTATATCATTGCTGTTCATAAGCTTAATTATTTTATCTGTATACGGAATATCTGCTGTTCTGAATCAGGAGCAGATTGTAACGGTGGATTTGTTTTCATTGAAGAAGCCGCCGTCATCCGAGCATTGGTTAGGTACGGATTATGGAGGCCGCGATGTGTTTGGGCAGTTAATTGTCGGAACTCGGAATTCATTAACGATCGCTTTCATTGTTACTGTATTAACAGGTATTATTGGTATTTTTATAGGACTCATTTCCGGTTATTACGGAGGAAAAGTAGACAACATCTTTATGCGTTTTGTGGATTTTTTTATGATATTGCCGACTTTAATGATCGTTATTGCGTTTGTGACAGCTGTGCCCAAATATAATATCTGGTCTTTTTCGTTTATTATGACCGCTTTTTTATGGATGGGGATTGCCAGATTGATTCGCTCGAAAGCGCTGCAGGAGAAGGAGCTTGATTATGTTCAGGCATCCAAAACGTTAGGCTCGTCTAACTTTAAAATTATGATGGCACAGGTTTTGCCGAATTTAAGCTCCATTATTATTGTAACGATGACTTTGAATTTGGCGGCGAATATCGGTTTAGAATCTGGGCTCTCATTCCTCGGCTTTGGCTTTCCAGAGAGCATGCCGAGCTTAGGTACTTTAGTCAGTTACGCTAGAGACCCGCAAACGCTAGAGATGAGATGGTGGATATGGTTACCTGCATCGATACTGATTCTGGTACTGATGTTGAGTATAAACAATGTCGGTCAAGCGCTAAAGCGTGCGACGGATGCAAGACAAAGAAAAGGATGATAAGGGAGGAAAATGATGGTGAAGAAGAAAACAATGTTATCAAGGTCTTTGTTTCTACCGCTTATGCTCGCATTACTAGTCTTTCTTGCAGCTTGTTCATCTAACAATGGAAAAGTAGACACTCCGAGTCCGACTGATGGCGCGAAGCCGACAGAGAGTACCGCTCCTGCGGAAACCGAGAAGCCTGCTCCTGACGATGGTCTTTATTCTATTTCGGATTTCAGCAATGTGAAGAAAAATGAGGGTGAAGCCATTAAGGGGGGCTCCATTACATTTGGCCTTGTATCAGATACGCCATTTGAAGGGACGCTGAACTGGAACTTTTATTCCGGCGATCCGGATTCACAAGTGCTAAACTGGTTTGATGAAGGGCTGCTTACATGGGATAAAAGTTATGTTTATACAAATGATGGAGCAGCAACGTATGAAGTGTCTGAGGATGGCA
The DNA here is from genome assembly GCF_052113545.1 of Paenibacillus sp. TAF43_2. Lineage (NCBI taxonomy): Bacteria > Bacillati > Bacillota > Bacilli > Caryophanales > Paenibacillaceae > Paenibacillus > Paenibacillus sp. TAF43_2. Next base: position 40,043 of record NZ_JBFRDK010000014.1, on the reverse strand, counting down.
AAACATTTACGCTTACGATCCGCGATAATGTAAACTGGCATGACGGCAAGCCTGTAACTGCAGAGGATTGGTTGTTMGCTCATGAAGTCATCGGGAATCCCAAATATGATGGACCGCGGTATGATTCAAATTTCACTAATATCGTAGGGATGACGGAGTTCCATGAAGGTAAAGCAAAAACGATATCTGGTATTGAAGTATTAAGTGAGAAGAAGCTGAAAATTACCTATATTCAATCTTCACCTTCCCTTTTGACTGGTGGTGTGTGGAACTATCCGCTAGCAAAACATATATTCGGCAATATGGACGTTGCTAAGATTTCTGCTTCTCCAGAGGTTCGTGTGAAACCAATCGGCTTCGGGCCGTTTAAAGTGAAAAGCATCGTTCCAGGAGAATCTGTTGTTTTTGAAAAAAATACAGATTACTGGCGCGGAGAGCCAGCCTTGGATGAGGTTGTTCTGAAAGTAATTAGTCCTACGACTGTCGTTCAACAATTAAAAACCGGCGGAGTTGATCTTGTTGATGCATTCCCGACAGATCAATACCCAGATAATGCAAATATATCTAATCTTGAATTCTTAGGTGCAATTGATCGTGCATATACGTATATTGGCTTTAAACTAGGCAAGTGGGATGCCGAGGCTGGCAAGGTCGTTCCTGATCCAAAAGCTAAAATGGGCGATGTGAACTTGCGGAAAGCGATGTGGCATGCGGTTGATAACGATCAGGTCGGCAAACAATTCTATCACGGCCTGCGCTGGAATGCGACGACACTTATTCCGCCTTCCCACCCTGAATACCATGATGCTACTAATAAAGGCCTTGCCTTTGACAAAGAACTAGCTAACAAAATTTTGGACGATGCCGGTTACAAAATGAATGGCAAATTCCGTACAAATCCAGATGGCAGCGAGTTAGTTATTAACTTTATTTCCATGACAGGCGGGGATATTGCACAGCCGCTGGCCCAGTATTATGTACAGTCATGGCAAGCAATCGGCTTGAATGTAAATCTGGAAATGGTGGAGTTCAACACTTTCTATGATCGTGTCGGAAGCACAGGAAAAGATGATCCAACAGTAGATGTGTATCAAGGCGCTTGGGGCGTAGGCATTGACGTCGATCCATCAGGCTTGTATGGGCGCGATGCGATCTATAACTTCCCGCGTTATGCTAGTGACGAACAGGATAGATTGCTTAAAGAAGGGATTTCAGAAGCGGCCTTTGATGTGAAGGTACGTCAAGGCATCTACAAGGAATGGCAGGAGCTGATGGTGAAAGATATTCCTGTATTTCCAACGCTGTATCGCGCTGTTATCGTTCCAGTTAATAAACGTATACTCAATTACGCCATTGGAGATGGAACGGGCGTTTATCTGCATCAGCTTGCCGTATCTCAAGATAAACCGGTTGTAGCGAAGTAAATGGCTGAGTTATAATTCTAAAAAGATTGCTACAGTGCAAGTGGCCCAACCTTTAAAGGTTGGGCCACTTGTTGTATAGGCTTATTCCGCATTTAAGATTTGATCAATGGCTATCAATTCACTTGAAGTAAATTCCAAATTATTTAATGCAGCAACGTTTTCTTCAATCTGGATAACTCTGCTTGCGCCAACAAGCGCAGATGTAACACGGTTGCCGCGCAGAACCCAGGCGATGGCCATTTGGGCCAAGGATTGCTCCCTTGATGCAGCAATTTCGTTTAATTGGCGAGTTTTATTCAAAACATCTTCCGTAATATGCTCCGGCTTTAGGAATCTGACTCCGCTTCCGGCTCTTGAATCGGCAGGGATCCCCGTCAGATATTTATTCGTTAGAAGTCCTTGCGCCAGAGGGAAAAATGCGATACTTCCGACTCCTTCATCCTCAAGCAAGTTAAGAAGTCCATTTTCAACTGTCCGATCAAGCATGGAGTAAGAAGGCTGATGAATTAAGCAAGGTGTTCCAAGCTTATTGAGTGCATCTATAGCTGCTTTAGACTCTGCTTCGTCGTAGGATGAGATACCAACATATAAGGCTTTTCCTTGACGAACGAGAAGATCAAGTGCGCCCATTGTTTCTTCAATCGGCGTGTTCGGATCTGGTCTATGATGATAATAAATATCTACATAATCAAGTCCTAAACGTTTTAAGCTTTGGTCGAGGCTCGCCACCAAATATTTTTTGGAGCCTTCATCCCCGTATGGTCCCGGCCACATATCCCAGCCTGCTTTGGTCGAGATGATCATTTCATCGCGATGAGACGCAAAGTCCAACTTTAATATTTTACCGAGGGTTTCTTCGGAGGAACCGCCTGGCCAGCCGTAGTTGTTGGCGACATCGAAGTGTGTGATCCCTAGATCGAACGCTCGGCTCACCATTTCACGGCTGTTGTTGAAAACATAGCCGTCTCCGAAATTATGCCATAGGCCAAGTGATATGGCAGGAAGTTTTAGGCCACTTTCGCCGCATCTGTTGTATTTCATGTTCTCGTATCTTTGATTGCTGGGTTGATAATGCAATGGAAGTGCCTCCTGTGAAGTCAATTTTAAGGTGTGCCATTAATCCAGTAGTCCGTAAATTGCTGCGTCTCGGCTACATTGTTCATTGAGCCGTTAAACCACCAAACTCCGGATCCAGCGACGCGAGCGCCCTCCAAGATCGCATCGTTGACGGCAACGGAATGGTTCTGAGCATTCTCGTAAGATTGATGGGAATCGGTAAGATTGTAAACGCCGGGACCAAGCGGTATGAAGGCGCAGGATGCAGGCAGAGCATTGCTGATTCTTTTAATATTTTCTTTCATAGCAAGCTTATAATTAGCAGCGTTTGTTGTAGAAGGGTTAGCTGGATAAGCTGAAACGGTCAAGTCGGCTGTATCGTAGTTCATCATTACAATCATATCGAGCAATGCGCCAAACTGAGCGATTTCATTATCAGGCATATAATTGGAGAAAGGATTGCCATCGATAGAAAGATGTTTATTCGGACCTATGGCTGCTCTTACTTTTTGTATCAGCTGTCTGTAATCGATGCTCGCCGTCCCTGCACTAACAGGCTCAAAGTCGAGATTGATACCATCAAGACCGTAGTAATTGACAAGGAAAGCACAATGCGACGCGATATTATCGTGCATTGCGGACTTAGAAACGGCTGGTGTGTGCAGAACATTGTTTCTATCTGTATACGGAACGCCTTGGACATGCAGCCACTTGTTACCGTTGACGACGCCAATCAGCTTCATATTGGGAGCGTACTGCCTGGATTTGTTAACCCAGTTTTCGAGTTCATCGTAGGCGTACCAGCTCATCGTTCCGTCGATGGGCTGACCGTCTTCATCCTCGTATTGACCTGTAGTGGAATCCCTGTCGAAGAAACCAGCGTCTATCATTTGATATTTGATTTTGTAATTGTTCATTTTGCTAATAACGTTTTGAATGAAAGCATCGGTTTGAGGTGACATGACCCATTCTGGATTGGTAAAGGTGACGTTGTTCTCGCGATAGGAGTTGTCAACAGACCATGTTTGAATTTCAACGTAATGGTTGTAGGCATTGATGCTGCTACCGTTGGAATAGATTCGGAGGTAGCGTGCTTTAACAGGATTAAATACAATCGTTTTGCCTGCGGCGCTCTCCGCGTATTCGGCATCTGATCCGGCGCCTTGACTAGAGCTGTTGTCCGCATCATTGTTGAACACTGTAGTAGAGCTGCTGAACGCGGAGTTCTCTGAAAGCTTAACGATGACATCCTTGTATGTTCGGCTGTCTGCGAAATAGTGCCATAACATAATCTTGTTTACATAATAGCTTCCCCCAAAATCAATTTGGATGTATTTCTTACCCGTTCCTGCTTCCGTGAAAGCATTGCTGTTATTGCTGGCTCCATCGGTTGCAAGGGAGGCATTCACAAGGCTGGCGTTGGAGGTAGGGGTTTTACCAGCAGCTATGTTCTGTGCGGCTGCTGCGTGCACGCGCTGTTCAGAAGCAAAAACGGTAGTGGCAAGTACGATAGCTAGCGTCAAAATGAGGCTTGTGCGAAACGATTTCATTTTCATAACGGTCATCCTTTCGTCGTGTTTTGCAAGACAATTAATTAATAAGCACACTGTACTAATTAATAAAATAATCCATTTTTCTTTTACTTGTCAATACTTAATTGATCAGTTTGTCCAGTCTATACAATGTAACAGGTTGAAATTTTGAGAGTTTGTGGATATTATTAAAGAGTCCTTATTAATTATAGAGACCTTGTCAGGCATAATGGATGGGATGAACAATCTTTATCTTGAAAGGAAAATGCAGAGTATGAAAGCTCAAAAAGGTAATTTACAATTGATGAAAAAAATTAATTGCTCCCTTATTCTTCATATGTTGCTTAGGGAAGGTAGTTTATCCCGAGCTGAAATAGCTCAGAAATCGAAACTGAGCGCAACAACGGTATCTTCATTGGTTGATGAACTGATCAAGCAAGGCCTTATCGACGAGGTTGGGGAGAAGTCGTCGCCTGGTGCGGGTCGAAGAGCGATTGCGTTAGAGATTAGTCGAGACAAAGGCTATATCATTGGCATTGCACTCGGCAACAATTACTTCCACGGAGCGCTGTTGAATTTCAGAAATGAGATCGTTTTTGAATTTACGGAGCCAGTCGTCAAAGGAAATAGTGACGTACTAGCATTCATGGTCACTGCGATAAACCGATTGCTCGAATCCGCAATGGTCAAAGACCCCCTGCAGGTAAAAGGGATTGCAATTTCTACCCCCGGCGTGATCGACGATCAGAGGGAGGTCATCGTCAAGTCCACCTTTCTTAGAATCGATAACTTGGAAATAAAGAGAATGCTTCGCAGGGAGTTTGAATACCCGGTCATCGTGGTCAATGATTTGAAGGCAGCGGCTTATGCTGAGTATTTTGAAGGGAAAATAAGAACAGATAATTTGTTATTCTTGTCTATTGATTCGGGCATTGGGATGGGACTAGTCATAGATGGCAAAGTCTATTCCGGATACAATGGATTAGCAGGTGAGATCGGGCATATGCTCATTGACCCTGAGGGACAGCGATGTGAGGATTGCGGTCAAAACGGATGCATAGCGATGGTGCTTACGGAGCCTGCTGTTTTGGCAAGAGCGGAAGCACTGGCAATTCTGAGAAATATAGAAAACGTTCCACAGACGTTTGATGAATTGCTAAGAAGGTATGAAGCAGGGGAARCGCTTGCTGAAGAGGTGGTCTCTAAAGTTTGCTCCTTGCTCGTAAATACGTTATCCGTATTTATAAACTTTATCAGTCCCGAGCTTATTGTGCTGCATGGGTGGATGTGTCATTCCGAGAAGTTTATGAATGAACTAAAGAAGGGACTTGCATCGTTTCCTTTTCCGCTGCCTTTCGAACAGAATAGAGTGGTACCCGCGACTTTTGAAGAGAGAAACTTCATCATTGGGGCATCAATACTTATGCTGCACAAAGTATTTGAAGATTATTTTTGATTTAAATGGGCTGTTTCTAGGGGCATTAATGACCTTGAAAACAGCCTTAATTTTTTGTTTGACAACATGTAAAGTTGATTGTATATTTAATTTGTAAAGTGTACGAATTAAATATTTAATAGTTCAATATTTATTGTTTTGGAAGGGGAATGCTAGTGAAGGCACTGTCCTTGGAAGAGAAAGTGGGGCTTATGTGCGTTGTGGGTATGCCCTCGAACGAAGTGACCGAGGAAGTTAAGAAGACATTAACCAGCAGACACTATGGTGGACTTGGACTGTTCCCACATAATTTCGAGAATGAAATACAATTGAAGAACATAATGTCCGACTTGAATTATTGGGCTAAGAGCAACCTACTGTTACCGGAACCATTCATGATTGCCATCGATGAAGAAGGCGGGTCACTCGCGAACTTCACAGAATTTTACACGGACGTTCCCGGCAATCGAGCGATCGGTCTGGCGAATGATCCACAGCTTGCTTATGCAAGCGGAAGATTAATTGGCAGCCAGCTTCACGAGCTAGGTTTCATGCTGAACTGGGCACCGGTTCTGGATGTTAACTCAAATCCGCTGAACCCCGTCATTGGTATCCGCTCATTCGGTGAGGATTCCGAACTAGTAGCTACATATGGAGCAGCCTATATTAGAGGGCTGAAGGAGAGTGGGATAGTCTCCACTGCGAAGCATTTTCCAGGACATGGAGATGTTGATGCAGATTCACATGTCGAGCTTCCTATTTGTAATTTGACTCTGGAGCAATTGCACGAGCGCACGCTTAAGCCTTTCAAAGCGGCGATTGAAGCAGGAGTAGGGGCAATCATGACCGCTCACATCGTATTTCCGAATATTTTGCAATCAAACAATTTACCCGCGTCCTTATCCCCATTTTTTGTTACTCATCTCTTAAGAGAGAATTTGCAATTTGAAGGCGTTATCTGTACGGATGATATTGAAATGCAAGCGATCAAGAATTATTACGAGCCTGAAGAAATAGGCGTGCTTGCTGTATTGGCAGGCAATGATCAAATCATCATGTGCCATACACGGCACTTCCAAGAGAAAGTATGCTTAGGGATTGTCAATGCGGTAAAGTCGGGGGTCATTACGGAGGAGAGGATTGATCAATCCGTCGAACGCATCCGAAAATTACAAAATACGATGCTGCAATATCATGAAGATGCGAAGGTTATTCCACAGTCGGCATGGGAGTCTTATGCAGCTCAAATCGCTGAGGCTGCAATTGTCGTCCATCGAGATCCTTTGCAGTTGCTTCCCTTGCATGATTGCAATTACATCATGATTGTGCCTGAGACGAAGCAGCTTACGCAGGCGGATACGACTTTCAATAAAGCGTTTATGCTGCATCATTATTTGAAGGATAAAGGAATAAAGGTGGAAATGGTTTATACCTCCATGAACCCCGATGAAGCAGAGCTATTGGAGGTAGAGAGGAGGATCAAGCAGGCTGATGCGATTCTCCAAGTAACGAGAAACGCTCATATGTTTAGAAATCAATTGTCGCTTGCGCGATTATGCGCTGCTTCAAAGCCGCATGTGTGTATCGTGTTGCGCAATCCATATGATGCTGATGAGTTGCCGGAAGAGAGCTCTGTTGTCCTCGTTTGTACTTCGGGTAATGAAAGTATGAAGGCATTGGCAAGGAAGGTTTCTGGTCTACCGGTAAGGTAATGGGCAGGAAAAAGTCCATATTCTGCAGAAATTTAATATAAAGTCTTGAGTACCATATAATTAATAAGGACACAGTACAAAATAAAATAATATTAATATTACCATGTGAAATACAAACACGCGTAATGAATTGGAAAACGTCTATTTCCGGTAAGGGGGAGTGCATTTGATCAGGAGAGTGCTCAAGCAATGGGACATTCAGATGATGGTTGTCCCGGCCATATTATTTATATTGATCTTCAGCTACATACCCATGTATGGTACGCTGATGGCGTTTCAAGACTTTAATATTTTCAAAGGTTTTTGGCAGAGCCCTTGGGTTGGATTTAAACATTTTGAAATGTTTTTTCATTCACCGGATTTTTGGAACGTCATGCGGAATACCGTCGTAATCAGCCTGTTGAAGTTTGCTTTGGGTTTTCCTGCACCAATCTTTCTTGCTCTGATGCTGAACGAGGTTCGAAAAATAGCGTTCAAGCGAATCGTGCAAACGATTAGTTATTTACCACATTTCATGTCATGGGTCATTGTTGCTGGATTCACAATGTCGATGCTCTCAACAGATAACGGAAGCGTTAACATGCTGCTTCAATCACTCCATTTAATCGATGAACCAATTAATTGGCTCTCAACATCGAGCTACTTCTGGGGGATTCTGATCAGCACGAACATCTGGAAAGAAATCGGATTTGCGTCGATTATATATTTGGCAGCGATTGCAGGAGTGAATCCCGATATGTATGAGGCGGCATCTATGGATGGTGCTAGCAGACTGAAGCAAATGTTTCTAATTACCATTCCGTCCATTATGCCCGTTATTATCATATTCATGATTCTGGCAGTCGGCAATCTTCTGACCGCCGGCTTCGAAGATATATTGCTGCTTGCAGCCAATCCAGCTCTACGGGATGTCTCAGATGTCCTTGATACCTATGTGTACCGGGTAGGGATCAAAAGCTCGAGATTTTCATACGCAACAGCGGTTGGCTTGTTTAAAGCAATAATTAGCATTGGCTTGCTGACCATGGCTAATCTTATTGCCCGCAGGTCAGGTAACAGCTTGTGGTAGAACAAAAAAGCGGGGGTTGTCGATGAACTACAGTGTGAGTGACCGGATTTTGTCGGTGACGATTTATATCATTCTCGTATTGCTTGCGTTTGTTACCTTTTATCCTTTTTGGAATGCAATGGTTATCTCGTTAAACAGCGGATCTGACACAGCATTAGGTGGAGTAACCTTCTGGCCACGCGCGTTTACGATGGAAAACTACAATATCGTTTTTCAAGATGATCGAATTACGCATGCTTTTTTTATCTCTATACTGAGAACGACCATAGGTACATTCACCTCTATTCTGTGTACGGCGGTTTTTGCATTCGGCATGACGAAGCGCGAACTAGCCGGACGCAAGATTTACATGGTTGTCGGCCTTATTACGATGTATTTTAGCGGAGGATTGATTCCTTCATACATGCTGATGAGAGAGCTTGGGTTAACGAATTCATTTTTGGTCATGATCATTCCTGGCCTTATCAGTGTGTGGAATATGATTATCTTCCGAACTTTCTTTATGAGCCTGCCGCCGGGTCTTGATGAGTCTGCGAAGATTGACGGTTGCGGCAACTGGGGAACCTTCCTTAGAATCGTTCTTCCGTTATCAGGGCCAGTCATTGCAACCCTCTCCCTTTTTACCGCGATTTATCATTGGAACGATTGGTTTACACCTAGTATTTATATCACAAATGAAAAATTGCTGCCTATTCAAACCATGCTCAAGCAAATTCTAAATGCTAATATTATGTCCGAACAAATGGCGCAGCTCGACTCCGCAGCACAAAGCGCCGCAGAGCGCATGAAAAGCGTTACGTCCAAATCTCTTTCAATGGCCACGATGATGGTCGCTACACTCCCGATCGTCATGGTTTACCCTTTTGTACAAAAGTATTTCGTCAAAGGTGTCTTGATCGGCTCCATGAAGGAATAGCCGAGGGCTTAATGTGTGGTGTTTGAAGCCATATGGCTTATGCACATAGAAGATTAGGTTTACATGAGAGAGGGGATTAAAGAAATGAAGAAGCTGTTAATGAGCTCCATTATGGCATTGCTTGTTTCTGCTGTGGTATTGAGCGGCTGTTCAAAAGGAAATGGAACAAATTCGAGCAAAGAGAGCACGAACACTCCAAGCACGAAGACAAGTGAAACCGCCGCTCCAGAAAGTGCATTTGAGCTTGGAACCACGCCTGTGCAATTTACTTTCTATGGCAACTATGACTGGTACACGATGCCGCCATGGGGAAATGATCTAGCGACTGCCTGGATTAAAGAAAACAAGAAAGTTAATATTACCCCAGTGCAATCCGGCGGCGATGCAGCAACCAAATACAACATGATGATTGCCTCTAATGAGCTGCCTGACGTGATGTGGATGGAGCGGGGGCCGGATGTTGAGAAGCTTCGTGAGGCTGGTATGCTTGTATCCTTCGATGAGTATTTAGATAAGTATCCTAACTTAAAAAAATGGCTTGGAGAAGATGGCATTAATATGCTTCGTTCCGAGGACGGCAAGTTATATCAATTCCCGAACTGGTATACGGGTCAGCCAAACGGAAATGCCGGATATGTCATCAACAAAAAAATCTACACGGAGCTTGGTTCTCCTGCTTTAGAAACGACTGACGATCTTTATAACTATCTTAAATTAGTAAAAGAGAAATATAAGAACGTTGTTCCGTTTGAAGTCGGTTTAGCCGCGCAAGGGGATGGGCTTGATGTGCTGTTCTCCGCTTTCGGCGAAGATTATTCGGTCAGATATCTCGGTATGCGGGCGGTGCCGAAAGACGACACATTGACATCTCTTTTCACAGATCCGGTTTTTCGTGAATCCATGCAATATTCCAATAAGTTATTCCGCGAAAAATTAATGACGCAAGATGCGATGAATCAAACAGCTGATCAAGTGAAGGAGAAGGTACTAAACGGCCGAGTTGCTGTGTTTGCTGGAGCTAGCCCTACTAAATATGCTGATCCAGGGAATGCCATTTTGAAAAAAGATGATCCTGAAGCTGGGTATTTCATGATCTGGCCGATCCATAAAGCAGGCTTAGACAAAAATAAAATTTGGCCAGGTACGTATAATCAGCTTGGTTGGAATGTGAGCGTTATTACGAAAGCGGCTAAAGACCCAGAAGCCATCTTTGCTTTCTTGGATTGGCTCACTGGTCCTGAAGGGCAAAGTGTAAGCATGTGGGGTCCTCCTGGTCTGTATTGGGATGGATTTGATACGGAAGGTTCACCAAACTTCACCGAAAAATATTCGTCCGACAACGAAGGCAGAGACAAATTAATGGCTGCGATTACAGATTTCCAATGGGCAGGTAATACTGTGTTCGTGGATAAGTCTAAAGCGAAATTTGAAATGTCGCTGCCGGAAGATAAGCGCAGTTGGGCTACGGAGCAGCAAACTACAATTACATGGAAAACACAGTCGGATGCTACGCAGTTTGTTAATTTAGATCCGCTGCCGGAATCAGAAGAAGGAATTATCTGGAAGCAACTAGATGACCTATTTAAAGAGGTACGTGCGAAAGCATTGCTGGCTAAGAGTGAGGCAGATGTTATATCTATCTTGGACAAAGCAGAAGCAGATGCGCAGTCTATGGGTTACAGCAAGCTCCAATCCTTCATGACTGACAAATGGCAAAATAACTTGAAGAAAATGAACGGCAATTAGTATCCATGAATTGAAGCAGCAGGGCTGTTCCAATAGGTCTGTTCTGGCCTATTGGAATAGCCCTTTCATTAAAGGTAATGAAGTCAATCATTTATCAGATTAACATGAAAGCGATCTCATAACAGACGTTAACAAATGGAGGTTATAGTGATGCTATTGAAAAAAACAACTTCTTTAACGCTCTCATTGATTATTCTAGTGTCAACGGTCTTCTCTTACGGAACAGTATTCGGCGCAAAAGCCTCTGATGTTTTAGGCCATTGGGCGGAGGAGCAGCTAGCGGATTGGATAGCCGAAGGTTATATTACCGCCTATTCGGATGGCAGCTATAAGCCGGACAAAGCGGTGACACGGGCTGAGTTTGTGACGATGATCAACCGTTCTTTCGGTTTTGCAGAGGAGGCTTCCATTGATTTCAAGGATGTTGCCAGCTCCAGCTGGAAATATGCAGAGATCGGGAAAGCGTTGAAAGAAGGTTACATAAGCGGATATTCGGATCATACATTTCGCCCAGACCAAAAAATCAGCCGTCAAGAAGCAGCACAAATCTTAAGCAACCTGCTCAAGCTTGAAACAAAGACTGCCCCGCTTGAGAGTTTAAATCGTTATAAGGATATGCAGAAAATCGCAGCGTGGAGCAAACCGGCAATCGCAGCCGTCGCAGAAAAAGGATTGATGAGAGGGTATGAAGATGGAACCTTTCGCCCTGAGGGAGAGATTACTAGAGCGGAAGCGGTTGTATCTCTAAGCCGAGCTTTACGTGCGAAAGAGTCCGTTCCAACGTATACACCTACACCGACACCAACAACAGCACCAACAACAGCACCAACAACAGCGCCAACAACAGCCCCAACCATGTCACCATCACCAACGCCCTTTAACGCAGCAGCAGGGAAGAGCCTGACCTCAAATGCGCTACTAGTAGACAGTACGTTGGCAACTGACGGGAAAATAAATAACACCGATCTGTTTACCGAGGCGGAATCCGGGCTGAAATATATTCAAATAGATTTTGGTGCAAATCAGACGATCAACTCCATTTATCTATGGCATTATTTTGGAGATGGTAGAACGTATCACGATGTCATAGTCCAGCTATCCAACGATGCTGATTTTACTGCTTCCACAACTGTTTTTAATAATGACATAGACGGTTCTGCTGGTCTTAATGAAGGCACAGATGCTGAATATGCTGAATCCGAAGAAGGCAAAGCGATTGCTGTTCCTGCTGTGAACGCAAGATATTTAAGAATTTACTCTAACGGCAGTACAAAACAAAACGGAGGTACAAGCGTGTATAACCATTATGTTGAAGTTGAGGCATGGACGACTGCAACAAGACCAGTAGAGCTGCCAGAGCCTATATTGTCACCAGTTAAACCGAGAAATGTGGCTGCTGGCAAAATTTTGACCTCTAATGCTGCAGTTGTTGATTCAGTGTATGCTACTGACGGGATCACAGACGATCTTAACTTGTTGACAGATGCGGATTCTGGATTAAGCTATATCCAAATTGACTTTGGCGCTAGCTATAATATTAATGCGGTTAACCTCTGGCATTATTATGGTGATGGAAGAACCTACCATGATGTAATTGTTCAGTTATCCGATGATCCTTCATTTGGCTCGTCCACGACGGTTTATAATAACGATACAGATGGTTCCGCGGATTTGGGCATAGGCATGGACGGGGAATACGCGGAAACAAGCGAAGGGAAGGCTATCTCATTTGCTAAGGTTAATGCTAGGTATTTAAGAGTTTACTCCAATGGAAGCACCAAGCCAAATGGGGATCTTAATCCGTACAATCATTATGTTGAGGTTCAAGCATGGGCGGAGCCTCCTGAATACCGAACGAATAATGTCACATTCCTAAATCCGGAATGGGTGATGTTCCCGCGTACGGATAGCTTCATTCAGCAAACGGTAGAAAAAATGACTTCTTATCAAATCAAATATCAAATGATAGATGTAGGCTTTTTTGATCGGGTGGCGAATACAGCAACCTTCGAGGATACAGTCGAGGACGGTGCGATCGACGGAACGCTTGATCCTGCTGCCTATGCAGAACTTCAGCACTGGGTTACCGTATCAAGAGCGACTAATCCTGATATTAAATTAATCGGGGCATTAAGTGGGAACAGCTTTATGCACATTCAGAATCTGTCTTGGACCGATCGGTTTGGCAATATGCATACTCCTGCTGTAGATAAAGCGACGATGCATGATAGAATTGCAGCGCAAGCCAAATATTTGGTTGATACATTTGGCTTAGATGGCATCAACATTGATTTTGAACCGCTGAGATCAGGCTCGTCGGCCAATGATTATCGGGCTTTAATTGTTAAAGTTAGAGCAGCCATCGGTCCCGGCAAACATCTCTCAATCTGTGGGAACCCGTTCCCGCAATATATGCCGGATCATGAATTAACGCAATACGGCGCTTTGTTGGATATGATCATTATGATGGATTATGACACAGGTGCAGATGAGCCAGGAGCGCCTTGGCCTGCTAGCCCTTTTACGACAGATGCCGAATCCTATCAGCTTGCTATAAAAGAGAATACGATTCGAATCAGTAATGCTTTGAGCTCTACCAACTGCCAGTTTATACCACTCGGAGTTGGTGTAGATACGATAGATATTTATCACCCGGCTTATGAGAACTCGATGAACCACTCTACTGCTGTGAATGATGCGATTGCGGCAGGAGCAAACGTAGCAGGTTCTGGCGTATGGTGGTGGGAGAAAGCGAAGGATGACGAGACGGAAAAGCAGCAATTCATCGATTATTGGATCAATGGTCAATAGCAAAGACATCCTTACATATATATAAGATGTCTTAAATCGGTATTTGCTGTTCTATTAAATAAGCCTTCAGAGCCACCTTATCAGTGGTTTTGAAGGCTTTTTTTCGTTTTATTTGACCCGATTCACGAGCCACTCTGTCAGCTCTTCAGATTGAGCTAGAACAGCGATGGGGTCAAAATACCAGGATCGCTCTTCAGGCCATATGTAGATGTGACCGTTTTTTACAGCCGGAAGATTGCCCCAGATCGGATCATTTTGAAAATATTCTAACGTACGGTCATTGGATGTCAAAATAATATAATCGCCAGCGTACTTGGACAGCATTTCTGATGAAATTTCAGCCCACTGCTTCTTCATGATTTCATCGGCAACATCGGCAGGTGGTTTACGGCCTAATGATTGATAGATGGGCTGGCCRCCGCGACCGAAGTTGTCACCGTAAACCCAAGTCGTTTTATCGCTGTACTCCATGATGGAGAAGGTTGCACCCGCTGGAATAGCTTTATCAACTTTAGCTTTGGCTTCCGCAATGCGGCGATCATATTCGGCCAGCCATGACTTAGCTACATCTTCTTTGCCGAATAAATCTCCGAAATAGGTCAACTCTGCGTGAACATTCTTTAATTCTCCGTATGGAATAACAATCGTTGGCGCAATTTTTCGGAGCTGCTCGTAGCTGTCTCCGTTGGCTGTAATGATGAGATCGGGGGAGAGGCTGATTATGTTTTCAGCGGATGGCTCTCCATAAACTCCTGTATCTGCAACGCCAGCCAGCGCTTCTTTGAAATAGTAGTTTTCTATCGTAACACCCGGAGATCCTACCGGAATTACATCAAGAGCAATAAGGCTGCCCAAGTATTCTTCAGCTACAATTCGCTTCGGATGAACCGGAATTTCGATGTCGCCTTTAACCGTGGACACCGTCTTGAATTTCGCAGCTTCCGGCACGGCCGTTTCCGGTGTGGTCTCTTCGGTGCTGCTTGATGGTGCTCCAGCGTTGGTTGAAGCTTTTTCTGTTCCACAAGCGGAAACTAGAACCGCTAACAATAGTAATGAAACGGCAAAAATGAAACGACGGCTGCTGTAAAACTTCTGTTGAAAAGAAAACAATGCCATATCCCCCTTATTTAAAACGATAATCATTCTCATTAACACTTTACCGTGTAATCTTGGAAATGACTATGGACAAAAATGATGTTTGGTCATGCAAATTTGTGACGTGAGGTCATCGCACGAAGCAGCTCTCGAAGCTGCGCTTGCGTAGAGATCGGGTCGTATCCGCAAAACATATCTGGCTCATTGAGCAGGTATACCTGCTTATTCTGGACAGCTTTCAGCTCAATCCAGCGAGGGGAGCGAAATAAACGATCCATTTGGCTCAGTTCACGCGGGCAAGAAGGCAATGAAGTAATGAAAATATGGTCGGCCGGATAAGAAGCAATGGTTTCGATATCTGCTTCCACATATCCGCGAGCGAAAAAGCCTTGTTCCAGCAATTCGGAGGGAGGCTGAAAGCCGAGATCATCATAAAGAATTTGACTACCTCTGCCGTGACTGCTGCTGCAGCAATAAGCTTTGTTCGAATGAATCTCCCATACGACGGCGGTACCGCGAAAGCCAAGCTGGCGATCCAGCCTATGATTGCTTCTAATGATCAACTGATCATAATTGGCGAGCCACGCTTCAGCTGTCTGACGTTTATCTACAATGTCAGCAATCATAAGGAATTGTTCGCGCCAGTTCATCGTCATAAAAGGAAGTTCCACCACTGGCGCGAGCGGAAGCAGGCCTTTATTCTCTTCAGCCATGTTGTAGCTGATAATGACATCAGGCCTTGCAGCGGCGATCGCTTCATAATAGGTGGAGGGAGTTTGGCCATAGGTATTTAACTTCTGACTGGTGTTTACATTCAACTTGTTATTGGAATGCTCCAACCAGTTTGTATAGACGCCTAGCTCTGGGATAACGCCGAGCGCCATTAGGCTAGCGGTATGATTTAGATTCAATGCGGCAATCCGTTTGTGCTTGCGTTGATAAGCGGTGGGGGAAAGCCCGACAGCTTCTTTGAATTTACGGCTTAAATAAAAGCCTTCCTTATAGCCGACTTCTTGAGCGAGAGTATTCAGATCAGGAGCTCCGACAAGGATACGCCGCTGCGCGCTGCGAATTCTCAGCAAGGTCAGATAGGCATTGAAGGTGCGTCCTGTATTTTTGCGGAATGTACGTGAGAAATGCTCTTGGCTTACATGAGCTTGTTCAGCCATTTGCTCCCGCGTCAGATCCTTATTATAATGCGTCTCCATATATTGAATGGCATGCTCCAGCCAGTAGTTGGACGGCTGCTGCAAAGCATTACGTTCTTTGTACAGCTCGGCAAGCAGCTCAATAAACAACTGTTGAGACTGAAGCGGTACACTTAATTGGGGCTCTCTCCACACCGTTTCCAGCTCGCCGGCTAATCTAAGGATTCCGACCGGACAGCGATGCAGCGGTGCAGGGTGATTGAGCCCACGATGCTCGGAGCCCTCCGAAGTCAAGCAGCGGTAAGCAATCTGGATACCGCGCAGCGAGGGAGATGCCTTCCATTTTAATCGCTGATGGGCATCGCATAACACGACGCTTCCACGCGTTATCTCATACAGCTGATCGTTAATAGAAAGCTCAGCTGTACCGCTTGATACGATGAGAATACGGGAAAATGGCGCCAATTCTTCAAAGAAGCGGTCTGCCACCGTTTCATTATCTATTCTAGTTACTTGGACAGGCATATAAAATAAATGGGAGGCAAGGGACATTTCTTCACAAGCAGGGGACATAGGCAGTTCACTCTTTCTGGATGATGATAATTCCATCGACTTCTATCATTATAAATGATAACTATTCTCAATTACAATGGATAGCGCTCATCATAAAGAAAAGGGGCTGTCCCATAAGCATCAAGTTCGCGGAGGAATAGCTCGCGTTGAACGGAAGTATTGGAAAATATATGAAAAATAGCAGTACAGGAGATCTATTCCTGTACTGCTATTTTTAGCGTAATTCTCTTCTCCACCATATCCAGCATCTGCGATGCATGTTGTATGATTGTAATGTGCGTGAACCGATAGTGGAGAGTAAACAAGTGCAAAAGTGCACCTGTTTTTAATAAACAAGATTGAAATGATGCAAATAGGTGTACAAATACCTCTAATTGAGCAGAATTGAAAAAGATTTGGTTAAATAAGTGCATTTCTGTGCTTAGATGAAGCTGCTGCAGGCGCTGCCGCAAAAGTCTTCGCATGACAGGGGAACATCCTCGTTTTCAAATGAAAGGACCCCTAATTCCACTGTATAGTGGAGCTGGAGGTCCTTTTTCTCGAAGAAAATAAGTTATAAGTAGTGCTCAAAAATCGCAATATGACTTTTAAAACGCCCCGTGCTCTTGGTGATCATTGATTTGGTATTAGAATAAAGGACCAGGCACGCTGCAGCCTGGAAAGGAATTAACATCTTGAATCGTATTAAGGGGATATTGCTTCGTCGCAAATTGACTCTGATACAAGTATTCCTGCAGCACTAAATTACCCCCGGTAATGCTGCATAAAACGCCCGTTACACCTTGTCCGTTCAGTAAAGAGACCCCAACTGGCTGGCCGACTAATCCCAAAGCCTTCGAATACCATGACATTTGAAGCATAAAAGAATCACCTCCACCATGCATTGTATGTTAGACATTGGCGGAGGGTAACAGAGGTCAACCTCTATGACTTACATGCTTCAGCGAAAATACGAGCCATCTGCTCACTGTCCGCTTCTCTATAGACATAATCATGATAATGGGGCTTATGAATGCCCTGCCAACCTTTTTCCACCGCGCTTTTGTAATAATGTATGGCACGATCCTGCTCTCCGGTCAAATAAAACAAGCAAGCGGCATTCCAATACAGCGCGGCATCTCCGTTCCAATCCCAGCCTTGATCAAGCGCTTGTGCGTAGCTCCATGCTGCACGGGCATAGTCTCGTTCCACGCCATATCTCGTGTCTCCGCGCAGATAGTGGTTCCCGTTAACGAGGAGATTGTTTAGAGGCAGATTCCATCCGAACAAAACGGGGAAATCAATAAGCAGCTTGAACCCAGCAGCTATAGCGGTTTTTTGCGATCCTATATTGCTTGACCAGCAATGCCAGCCTACTCTTGTCATGCCTCGTTGCTTCGCAAGTGACAGTGCGCCTAACGCTGTTTTTCGCGCCCATCCGTTGCCTCGATAATGTTCATCTGTTTGAATGCCAAGCTCACATTCATCCCCGACTACCCAATCGGTCAGGCACCAGCTGATGATGGAGGGTCCTTCATCCGTGTCTTGAATTGCAGCGCATCCAAAACCTCTATCCTCATAAGCTTCAATGGAGGCCCAGCCGCCTTGAATTTCACTGATGACGCCATCGAGCCCTATTAAATCTTTTCTTTTAAGAAAGCTGCTATCTATCGGGAAAATATGATCAGCAAGCGTAGTCTCTATTCCGTCAAGATCGTGAGTAAACGTCATTCGGCCGCTTCGCAGAGGCAGCAGATCCTTCATCACGAGTCTGAGCATATTTTCCCATTTCTCATCCGAGGGATAGAAGAGCACATAATCCAGCCGTCCGACCGCTGCAAGCTTCGGCAAAAGCTCTTCTTTAAACAGCTTGTTAACTTCTTCAAAAAATAAATGGTTTTCCGGGCTCCCGCCTAAAAATATACCTTGAGGGCTTGTTAATACAGCTGTCGCGCTGTCAATGGACAAGAAAACTCTGCCGTGCAAAACACCTTCAATGACACCTTGAATCGATAAATGGTGCTTCAAAGCTCCAAAAAGTGCTGCTGCTTTAGAGAAGTTTTCGCTGGCAAGTTCCGTTCCTATCGCTTTCGAAATATACATAAACTTATTTCCTCCCAGAAGTATGTGAGAGGTTTATTTAATTATAAATGTAAACCTCTCACATGCTTTTTGATTTGATTGCTCTTATTCAAACATCATCACTCCTTTTAACGTAGTAGAGGTGATACCCTAGGTGCTGTTGATACCATGCCTAAATTTATTATGCTTAGTGGAAATAGGCACGGCAAGGTGCTGTTTATTTATACTTAAACTTTACTGATTTCACACAAGTGTAATTTCACCAAAAGTGATTTTTACTAAAATAGAGAATTAAGCTTGCAGCAATGATAACTTAGCAAAAAATATCAAAAACAGCCCTCTTCCTTCTGCTATTCTAGAGTCAAAGGAGGCGCACCGTTGATTACTCACAACATCATTCAAAAAAGTATCCAGTACATGGAGGAAAACCTTCAGGATGAACTGACACTTGAACAAATAGCTGCACACGCTGGTTTTTCTCCATACCATTTTCACCGTTTATTCCGAAAGGAAGTAGGCATAAACATAGCGGATTATTTGAGAAGCCGCCGACTTTGTTATGCATCTAGACTGCTGCTAAACACGGATGAAACGATCATTGCGATTTCGTTGACCTGCTATTTTGAAAGCCAGGAAGCATTTACAAGAGCGTTCAAGAAGATGTACAGCATGCCGCCGGGCCGTTACCGTAAAATGTTTGCACCACATACGTATTCTACTTTAGGAGGAGATTATATGGATCAAGCTTCACCTGTGAAAGACTGGTTCCTGACGGGAAGCCAGCCTCAAAACTATGAAATGGGGGTTGACCGCAGCATTGTTCATCAAGGAAATGCATCGGGGTATTTGAAGGCGCTTATTGCAGAGGACCCGGGTCAATTTGGTACGATGATGCAGCAATTTAAAGCTGAGAAGTTTGTTGGTCGCAGAATGAGATTCACAGGTTTTGTAAGGACAAGCGGGGTACAGGAATATTGCGGCTTGTGGATGAGGGTGGACAACAACGCTCAGGATATTTTGCAGTTTGATAATATGAATAATAGAAAAATTATTGGCGATACGGGCTGGAATCATTACGCTATCGTATTGGATGTTCCTGCTAACAGCGCGACCATATCTATTGGTGTACTGCTTATGGGCAAAGGGCATGTATGGGTAGATAGCTTCAAGTTCGAAGAGGTTGATCTCAGCGTGCCAACAACTAATCTTGAGATGGAAAGCGAGCTGCTGGATGGGCCGTCTAATCTTTCATTCGAGGAATAATAAAGAGTAGAAAAGCTGCATGGCTGCGATTCCAAGGATTGACATAAATTTAGAATAAACATATAATACCTAGTAAATAACTTGGTTTTTTGTAATTGGTCTACAAAAAAACAAATGAACTAGAGGAGACTACAAAATGGCTGTTCAAACGTTTAAAGCAACTGCTCAATTACAAGAGGGAGTAAAGGTTTTAACGAAGTCTAGACATTTCGAGCTCACGATCGATGAGCCCAAAAGCTTGGGCGGGACAGATACGGGGATGAATCCCGTTGAAGCGCTGCTCGCTTCATTAGGAGCTTGCCAATCGATTGTTGCTAGAGTTTACGCTCCAAAGTTTGATGTTAAACTGGATGATTTCCGAGTAGAGGTAGAAGGCGACATCGATCTTGATGGATTTTTCAATAAATCGGATGTGCGTCCTGGCTACTCGGATATTCGCTATACCTTCTATATCAAAACCGATTCGCCAAAAGAAAAGGTTGAGGAATTCGTGAAGTTTCTAGAGAGCAAATGTCCAGTTGGCGACACAATCGCACATCCGGTTAACGTGAAACTAGAAAGCATCGTTATTGATCATTAATTTTAAGCTGTTCGCTATCATTAAATGTTCATACATAAAGAAAAAGAAGGCTAGGTTTCCCCTTTATGAGGGGGGACCTGGTCTTTTTTTGTGATATACATTTTTTTCTCTTTTTGGATAAATGATTACTCGTAAGGGMATTATGCTTAAAGGCAACAAATACTTCACTTATTGAATAGGGAGGAACAAAATGAGTAAGTTTATGACAAGGCTCGTGTTGATCAGTATTTTTGCTCTGGCGATTGTTGCTCCTCAGGCAGCAAGCGCTAGGGAGCAGACCATACCAATGCTGCGCGAGGTGAAACAAACAGCACCTAATCAACTGCTCATCACTTACGACCAGCCAGTTGATAAAACAAAAGGCATAACGCCAACAAATTATTGGATTCAGAGCACAACGGATGTTATGCCAACAGGCATCGCAACCCTTGGCAAAAATGATCAAGTGAATCCTAGCAATTCATTAACAGCGAGTAAAGTATCGATAGCTGCGGCAGACAGTCAAAACCAAAGCTTTGTGCTTACCTTTAACCAGAACATTTCCAAGGGTAAGTCCTACAAAATGATTATTTGTTATGTAACAACGCCTGGCGCACCTCCTTTTACAGGTGATAACGGCTCTGCAACCTTTATTGGTCAATAGCTCTCTATATAAAGCCGAATGCCTCTTATTGGAGGACATTCGGCTTTATTGTAATATTATGACCTCAATGTTTTGATGTTTAATGGCTTATTACAAGATTTAAAACGACAGTAACAATATGAAAACGAATAACAAAATAACGATATTGTCATTACACTCTTGATTTGATATAGTAGGCTAAAATCACCGAGAGGGGGAGAGAGCTGAGCTATTGGATTATCCAGCTGTCAGAAGCGGATGAATCGCTCGCTGCCCAATATGACAAATGATCTTCCGTTGAATAAGGAAACGATTTTAGATGCAGCTGAACAGGTGCTTAGACGCTATGGGCCCGATAAAAGCTCGGTTGTGGATGTTGCTAAGGTGCTGCAAGTGAGCCATGGAACGTTGTATCGCCATTTTGCAAGTAAAGCTGCATTGCGAGAAGCGGTAACGGGGCGCTGGCTGGAGAGATGCATCGCATTGCCTTTAGAAGCGATAGCCAATCAAACCGGCGGCAGCTCTTCAGATCGTTTGCGTTTATGGATGGAGACGCTTATCCGCAGCAAACGGAATTATGCAGCCAATGATTCAGAGATGTTTGCGATGTACGCGGCTGTCACTGTAAATGCGGTTGAAATGATCACCGATCATGTGAACCGCTTGATCAGGCAGATCACGCAAATCATAGATGAAGGAATACGTTCAAACGAATTCAAGTCTGGACAAGCTGAGAACTTAGCGAAGGCCGTGTTTTTTGCAACGTCGAAATTTCATCATCCTGCACACGCCAATGAATGGTTGGCAGAAGACATTGATGAACAGTTCAATTTCGTATGGAATTTACTGCTT
The DNA here is from genome assembly GCF_052113545.1 of Paenibacillus sp. TAF43_2. Lineage (NCBI taxonomy): Bacteria > Bacillati > Bacillota > Bacilli > Caryophanales > Paenibacillaceae > Paenibacillus > Paenibacillus sp. TAF43_2. Next base: position 18,148 of record NZ_JBFRDK010000014.1, on the reverse strand, counting down.
AGTGGAATCCTATAATGTGAAGCCCCATGATGATTTTAATCAGAGGGGCTTTTTTTATTTAAAGATAAATCTTCTTCAAACTTAATGACAAATAATAAAAATTGTCACTTGATATTTGTCTGTGGCGAGAATATAATCAGAGCATAATATTGTAGAGGCCAAGGAGGGAATGTTTTTGGAGAAGCGTTTAGCTGGGAAAGTAGCATTGGTAACGGGAGCGTCAAGGGGAATTGGTCGGGAGATTGCTGAGCAATTAGCGGGTAACGGTGCAAAGGTTGTTGTGATCTTCACGAGTAGCCCAGGCAAAGCAAAAGAAGTAGTAAATGGCATTAAGCGTTTAGGTGGTGAGGCTATAGCGATACAAGCTGATATTAGCATCGTGGCGGAAGTAGAGGCTATGTTCAGCAAAACATTAGAAGCTTTTGGACAAATAGATATTCTTGTGAATAACGCGGGTATTATGATTACGAAGCCGATTGCTAATATGACGGAGGAAGACTTCGATAAGCAGTTCGCTATTAATGTGAAGGGCACATTTTTTGCTTGCCAGCAAGCGGCTTTGCATATGAACGCTAACGGAAGAATTATTAATTTCTCGACTTCGGTTGTTGGTGCGATGTTTCCGACGTATAGCGTGTATGCAGCAACGAAAGAAGCAGTTGAACAGATCACTCGCCAGCTGGCGAAGGAGCTTGGTCCAAAGGGGATTACCATTAATGCCATTGCACCTGGTCCTGTTAACACGGAGCTCTTTAAGGTAGGGAAATCAGAGGAGCAAATATTGGGTATTGCCAATATGAATGCATTCGGAAGATTGGGTGAACCTGAGGATATTTCGAGTGTGGTGCTATTTTTGTCCAGTGACGAGTCACAGTGGATGACAGGTCAGACGATCCGGGTGAACGGCGGTTTTGTATAATATTGTTGTGAACGAAAAAGACGAGTCCGATCGCAGTTTCTGCGGAAAGGACTCGTCTTTTGTTACGCCGTGAAGCTTAGAATAAGGGCTGAAAGCTCACTTGCTATTTTTCGTCCTCATTCACTTTCTCATCAAACCACATCGGATCATCGTTATCCACGTTGTAGTTGATTAGTAGCTCTTCGCCAGCTTTCACGTCTGAGTAAGTAAAGAAGTTAACGACATGATTGTCAAAATCAAGATCGTGATAAGCATTTGGGGTATAGGAATGGTTGAACAACATGCCGTATCCAAGCAGGATCGCAGTGTGATTAGCGCCATACTCAAACACATAATCAGCAAGCATCGTTTTCTCTATGTGCTCATGCTCCTCATTCGGGAAAGGAATGACCGGGGCTTCATGAAACAGTACGCCTTTTGCAATATCAACCTTCGCAAATACTCCTCTATTAAATTCTCCATCGCTAAGCTTAGAAGTCTTTACCTCAATCATGTTAGTCACCTACGGTTCTTTAGTCTAAGGAGCTCGTTGCCATTGCATTAAGCTCGCTCACCTTAGGTAATATATCAATTTAATGAGTAAATAGCCAGCGGCTTCGGTAAACGTTATTTCATAACGATCCATTATTGTGGGAACATTTATCATTTTCAGCCCGTCTAGGTTATGAGGTGATGATGATGAACCGAAAATTTTTGCTATACCTTTTATGTGGAGTCATTCTGTTAAGTACAGCACTTATTGTTAACCCTAAAGCAGCTTTCGCATGCTCGTGTGCAATGTCGCCGTCCGCAGAGACGCAGGTAAAAGATGAGCTTGGACGCAAGAGCGCCATTTTCACTGGAAAAGTAATCAAGGTAACACAGCCTCCTAAGAAAAAAACGATGTCATCTGCTGATCTCGTTCAAGTAGACTTTGAAGTAGCAACGGTATGGAAAGGAAAACTCAAGCAGCAGACAGCTGTATATACAGCGATGAGCTCTGCAAGCTGCGGATATGAAAAATTTAATACAGGTGATACCTATATCGTGTCTGCTAATGACAGGTCAGGAAAGCTTGAAACAGGAATATGTGATTTAACGAAGCTGGTTTCTGCTGCAGGAGAAGAGTTGAAGGTACTAGGCAATGGTTATAATCCGCTGCCCTTAAGCGCTGGCGAGGTTTTGCATGCTAACGAAAGCGGAGTAACAAAGCTGCAGATCATCATAGGTGCGCTAGCCCTTTTTATGATCATTGGGGTTGTTGTCGTGCGAACACGACGTCGTCAATAAAGGAAGCAAGGATGTTGTAATTATAGGGTGTAAATGTGCAAAAAATAAGCCGTAAGCTCCTCTTGAGGATTACGGTTTTTTTGCATGCTCTTCTAGGCTTCAAAAGTTATTTTCATGCATGAATAAGAAGACAGGAGTAAGACATACCCTAACCTAATCCATTGATTTCTTATTTACATTCATAAAATCTATGGTTAAATGGGGAGTGGCGAAACGAGGTGTTTGAACAGGTGCTTCGTCAAAAAGCAATAATTTTGGAGGGGTACATGTGTACAAGCTGCTGCTCGTTGATGACGAGCCGGAAGTTACGGAAGGATTAATGAGTGAGATTGATTGGAAGAGCTGCGGGTTCTCAGAAGTTAGAACGGCAGGGAATGGCAAGGAAGCGATGGAGATTTTTGAAAAAATGGAGCCTGATGTGCTCATTACAGATATTAGCATGCCATATATGAACGGTTTGGAGCTCTCGGAATGGGCTAGAAAGCTGTATCCTATTACGCGAATTGTCATTTTATCGGGTCATGATGAATTTGAATACGCGAAGCAGGCCATACATTTGCAGGTAGAGGCTTATGTTTTGAAACCGTTCTCGGCAAAGCAGCTGACGGACACAATTGCGGAAGTAGCGAAGCGCATGGATGAGGAGCGTGAGAAGCGAACCAATATTGAGCTTCTGGAGGAGCATTACCGCACCAGTCTGCCTATCGTTCGTGAGAAATTTCTTTCCTCTTTAATTACTCGCAAACAGTCTCATAAGGACATTTTTATAAAAGCAGCGAAATACGGCATGGAGCTGGATGGCGAGGGGTACATTGTCTCCATTATTGCAGTTAATCATTCTGAGCATCAGAAGGATGGAGAGTTTCAGCCACCCTCACATTCACTCGCTTCGTCAACGGATTTGGACCTAAAGCTGTTCTCCGTATGCAATATTGCGGCTGAAATATGGAATAGGCATGAGCTTGGCAAAGTTTTTATTCATCAAGATCAAGTTGTACTGTTCACGGTCAGCCCAGAGCCCAATAAGGGACTGGTTATGGAGCAAACGCAGGATGCGCTAAAGGAAGTGTTGCAAAGCATCGAGAGGTTTTTGCGTTTTCCAGTTATGATTGGCGTTGGGACCTTCACACAAGATGTGGGAAATCTCAAGTATGTCTATGAGGCAGCAACGGTTGCTCTTGATTATCGCCGGATTCTTGGCAATAACCTTATCATTTGTATCGATGATATGGAAAGTCGCATGCATGACAAGCTTCTCTTCGACGAATGGAAGGAGCAAAATCTAGTTCGAACAGTGAAGCTTGGTACCGAGAGAGAGCTGGAAGAAGTAATTGATGGACTGTTTGATGAAATATCCCGTGTCCAGGCTCCTGTACACGAGTATCAGCATTATTTGCTCGAAATGGTAACGGCAATTATTAAGCTGACCAAAGCTTATGAGAGTGACAATGATGATATTTTCGCAGGCGGGTGGGGCATATTGAATCAATACCAGAAGCTGAACAGCATGCAGGAAACGAAGGCTTGGTTTGGAGATTTATGCGCTAAGGTGAGAGCTCGTATCGCCAGCCGCAGGCAGCATACCTATAAACAAATCGTAGAGGATGCCATTCATTATACGAAAGAGCATTATCACGATAGTGATTTGTCCATTGCGAAGGTGTGTGCTCATTTGCATATCAGCGCAGGGTATTTTAGCGGCTTGTTCAAGAAAGAGTTGAAAATGACGTTCGGTGCTTATTTGCTGCAGCTTCGAATGGAACAGGCGAAGGAGCTGCTTCGCACGACAGAGCTTAAAGCATTTGAGATTGCGGAGAAAATCGGATTTGCCGATCCGAATTATTTTAGCCTCAGCTTTAAGAAATATGCCGGATTGTCTGCCAAGGAATATCGCAGCGGCTTAATGGGACAAGAGAAATGATAAAACGAAAAAGCATACAGTTTATTTTAACCGTTTCTTTTACGATATTTTCTGTGTTTATTATATTGCTTGTCAGCGTTGTACTATATGGCCGTTTCTCTGCAACCGCGCAGGAGAATGCCTTTCGCAACTCACAGCAAATTGTCGATCAAGTAAGCTATAATCTTGAAAATTATATAGAGGTCACCTCTGACTTATTCAACATGATGCATCATTCCATCGGACAAAGCGCTGATGTAAAGTCTGATGGGATGCGCCATCAGTTGGAGTCAATGATGTCGACACGTTCGGACACGGTATCACTCGCCTTATTCGATGAGAAAGGTCAGATGCTAATCGATTTACCTAATGTAGAGCTGAAGGAAACGTTGAAAGTGACGGAAGAAGGCTGGTTTCGAAGCGCACTCGATTCAGCAGGTCACTTATCCATATCGCTTCCTCATGTTCAAAATTTGTACAAGCAGCAATTTCGCTGGGTCGTATCCATGAGTAAAAGCATCACTGTCCAGCATCAGGGCAAGCAGGTTCATGGCGTTTTGCTGATGGATGTCAATTTCAATACGATTGACGAGCTGTCCGAACGAGTGAGCTTGGGGCAAAAGGGTTACGTGTACATGCTGGATGAGTCTGCGGGCAACATTGTATATCATCCGCAGCTGGAGCTCATCTATGCGAAGCTGAAAGATGAGAATGTCGAGCTGGCGCTTAAGCATACATACGGCAGCTTTATTGACGATTCTACGGATGAAGCAAAAATGATAAGCGTTCAAACGATTGGCAACGTCGGCTGGAAGGTAGTGGGCGTATCCTATTTGGATGAGGTGATGACGACAAGCGGGCAATTGAACCGTTCGATGTCCAAGCTTGTTATCGGACTAGCGCTAATCGTATTTTTGATATCAAGTTTAGTGGCACGGAGAATCTCAAGACCGATCAAAAGACTGGAGCTTTCGATGAAAAGCGTAGAGCGGGGCGACTTCAACCTGGCCGCCAGCGGCGAAGGGCCGCTTGAGATCAAGCGTCTTGCAGATCGGTACAACATTATGATCGGTACGATCAAGCAGCTGATGGACCGAATTGTAAGGGAACAGGAGAGCAAACGAAAGTATGAGCTGGAAGCGCTGCAAGCGCAGATCAATCCACATTTTTTATACAATACGTTAAATACGGTCGTACGCATGGTGGGCATGAACAAAAATGAAGAAGTGATTACGACGATTACGTCGCTGTCTAAGCTGTTTCGCATTAGTATAGGCAAGGGGAAAAGCCTAATCACGCTGTCAGATGAGATGGAGCATGCACGGAACTATTTGGTTATCCAGCAAATGCGGTTCAAAAATAAATTCGACTATTCCTTTGATTTGCAGCAGGAGGCATTGTCGCTTGCTACCTTAAAGCTTATTGTTCAGCCTCTAATTGAGAACGCGCTCTTGCATGGCATTGAGCCCTCCGTTGACAAGGGGCATATTGCTATTTCCATGAGGCTTGAAGGCAGTGAAATTGTGGTCAAGATCGTTGATAATGGGCTTGGCATGTCGGAGGAGAGACTGGGTAAAATTCTCACAGGTGCAGTCGTAAGCTCGAAGGGATCAGGTGTTGGGGTTATGAATGTGCAGGAGAGAATTCGGCTGTTCTTCGGTCCTTCTTATGGCTTGCATTTCGAGAGCGAGCAGGAAGTGGGCACAACCGTCACGATTCGGTTCCCTGCGCTTACGCTGCAGCAAGCAGAAGGAGGGGGAAAGCAAAATGGTTAATTTCAAAGGCTGGGTCATAAGCTTGCTGCTCTTCATCATAGCTGCCCTCTTATTGTATTCCGCTCTTTACCCGGGTCCAGAAGTGCCAAAGCAGGAGCAGACGGGGAAGACAATTCAGCTTATTCTTCGGACGAGCAAAGGCGACTACTGGAAAAATGTGACGATGGGCGCACAGGCCGCCGTCAAAGAATTTGGCATAACTCTGCATGTTTCTGCTGGCGCGGATGAAGGGGACATCAAAGGGCAGCTGCAATCAGCCATGCAATCGCTGGAGACTCGGCCAGATGCAATTGTACTTGGAGCAAATGATGATTCAGCATTTCAGCCTTTTTTGGAGGAAGCAGCAAAGCGGAATATACCAGTTATCGCAATGGACAGCTTGCTAACCTCGGGGAAGACAGCTTCCTATGTCGGTATGGACAATTACTTGGCTGGCAAAGAAGCGCTGAGGGAAATCGCTAGACAGCTTGGGGGCAATGGCGATGTTGCGATAGTAACGTATAGCAAGGGTGGAATTAATGGCATTCAGCGGGAGCGGGGCATCCGTGATGCAGTTAACGAATATGAGGGCCTCCACCTTGTGGGCAGTCAATTGTGCTCGGAGGCGTACCAAGAATGTGAGCAAACCGTCAGCAGTATTTTAGATAAGCAGAAGGTAGACGGCATATTAACACTTAACACAGAAACGTCGATAGGAGCGGCGCATGAACTGAAGCGCAGGCAAGCGGGCAATAAGATCAAGCTAGTAGGCTTCGATAGCTCTCCGGAGCTGCTGGAGCTGCTTCAGGAAAATCAGCTGCAAACATTAATTGTACAAAATCCCTTCAGCATGGGCTATCTAAGTGTCAAACATGCATTAGCAGCAGCAAATGGACAAGCGGTTCCCGAGAAGGTGGAAATGAGTATGGAGCTTATAACGGAAGAGAATATGTTTTGGCTTAAAAATCAGAAGTTATTGTTCCCTGTTGTGCAATAATGCTCATTTTATATACAAATAGATGAGGATATTAATAAAAGTGATGAGGATATTACATGTGAATCCCTCCAAAATTACGACATAATGAAGCAGTAGTTAATTCATCCACCAGGGGGATATAAATAATGAAAAAGTGGACAGCAGCGCTCGTTATTGGAGCATTAGCAGTTACAGCAGCAGGTTGCGGAAGCGCAAATGGCGACGGGAGCGCAAGCAGCTTGCCTAAGGCAGGCGTAGCCATTTATAAATTTGACGACACATTTATGAGCGGTGTGCGCAGCGCGATCGATACAGCGGCAGAAGGTAAATTGGCAGTAGATATCGTAGACAGCCAAAACTCGCAGCCCACACAAAATGATAAAGTAGATTTGTTTATAACTAAAAAAGTAAAAGCAATGGCAGTTAACCCGGTTGACCGTACAGCTGCTGGCATCGTTATTGATAAAGCACAAAAGGCTAATATTCCGGTAGTATTCATTAACCGCGAGCCGCTTGCTGATGATTTGGGTAAATGGGACAAAGCGTTTTTTGTAGGCGCAAAAGCGGAAGAGTCAGGCACAATGGAAGGCGAAATCATCGCTGAGTATTGGAAGGCGCATCCGGAAGCGGACAAAAACGGTGACGGCGTGCTGCAATATGCAATGCTGAAAGGCGAGCCGGGGCATCAAGATGCTGAACTTCGGACTAAGTTCTCTGTCCAGGCGATTCAAGATGCTGGCATCAAAGTCGAGAACATAGCTGAAGATACTGCGATGTGGGATCGTGTTAAGGGCCAAGAAAAGATGGCAGCATTCCTTGCTTCCAAAGGCGATAAAATCGAAGCTGTTCTAGCAAACAATGATGACATGGCGCTTGGCGCAATTGAAGCATTGAAGGCTGCTGGCTACTTTAAAGACAATAAATTTATGCCGGTTGTTGGCGTAGATGCAACAGATCCAGCAAAGCAAGCGCTGAAAGAAGGCACTTTGCTCGGAACCGTTCTAAACGATGCGACGAACCAAGGCAAAGCAACGGTTGAGCTTATGCGCGTTCTTGCTGCAGGCGAAACACCAACGAAAGAAAATACAGGCTTTGAAATTACAGACGGTAAATATGTTTGGATTCCATACCAAAAAGTAACACAAGAGAGCAAATAAGATAAGCGGTAAAGATGGATGATCAAGAGCGGGGGAATAACGTCACTTGCGTTGCCCCTGTTTTTTTTCGCCTACTTTCTTGGCGGGCTGGACAAAAGGAGGCTAAACGATGGCAAAGCAGCATCCTTATTTGCTAGAAATGAACGGAATTACCAAGACGTTTCCAGGTGTTAAGGCGCTAGATGATGTTACGTTAAAAGTACGGCCAGGCACGGTTCATGCGCTCATGGGCGAGAACGGTGCAGGTAAATCTACATTGATGAAATGTTTGTTTGGGATTTATAAGCCGGATAACGGCGAAATCATTCTCGATGAGCAAAAGGTTGATATTAAAAACTCCAAGGACGCATTGAATTACGGCGTCTCAATGATTCATCAGGAGCTGCATCCGGTGCCGCAGCGCAGCGTGATGGAGAACATTTGGCTTGGCAGATTTCCGGTAAGAGGCATTGCGCCTTTCCGGTTCATTGATCATAAAAAGATGTACCGCGACACAGCTCAGCTGTTCGAGGATTTGAATATGACGATTGATCCGAACCAGCTGGTCGGTGAATTATCGGTATCCAAAATCCAATCGCTCGAAATTGCCAAAGCGGTATCCTTCAATTCAAAAATTATCGTAATGGATGAGCCCACCTCATCACTTACAGGCAATGAGGTAGAGCAGCTGTTCGACATCATCAATAAGCTGCGTGCAAGAGGCGTCTCGATTATTTATATTTCGCACAAAATGGAAGAAATATTACGAATCTCCGATGACGTGACGATCATGCGCGATGGTAAATATATCGGTACATGGCCAGCACCTGAGCTGACCATCGATACGATTATTACACGTATGGTAGGCCGCGATTTATCGGATCGTTTCCCGGAGCGTACGAACATCCCAGGAGAAATCATGCTGCGCGTGGAGGGATTAACCTCGCCGCATGCACATTCCTTCAAGGATGTATCGTTCGAGCTGCGAAAAGGTGAAATTCTCGGAATAGGCGGACTGGTTGGGGCTCAGCGTACTGAACTGATTGAGGCGTTGTTCGGGCTTCGATCCGTAAAATCAGGTGTCATCTACAAGGACGGAAAATCGATTACGATTAAGTCGCCAATCGATGCAAAGCGCCACAAAATTGCACTATTAACTGAGGAGCGCAGGGTGACGGGGATTTTTCCGGTGTTGTCCGTAACCGAGAACACAGCGATCGCTAATCTCGATTTATATCAGAATCGCTTTGGTTTCTTAAATGAATCAAAGATGAGATCGGAAGCAGCAAAAGGCGTTGAGAAATTCAAGACGAAGACGCCGTCTGTTGATCAACTGATTCGCAACCTATCCGGCGGTAATCAGCAGAAGGTGCTGTTAGCTCGCTGGCTGCTTACAAATCCTGATATTTTGCTGCTGGACGAGCCAACACGGGGCATTGATATCGGAGCTAAATATGAAATTTACAATATTATTATTGAGCTTGCCAAGCAAGGGAAAAGCATCATAATGATTTCGTCCGAAATGCCGGAGCTCATTGGCATGTCCGATCGCATCATGGTGATGTCGGAGGGTCGTGCCACAGGCATTCTTGAAGGCAACATGGCAACCGAGCAAAGTATTATGCGGCTTGCAGCACAGACGGGCTAATGATGAAGGATTTAAAGGAGGTTTACGGCAATGGAAGCAGCTAAAGGTTTAAAAATAAAAAATGCATTTTCGCAAAATGCCATTTGGATTGTACTTGCTGCATTAATTTTAGGAATCGCCATTATTGATGCGAATTTTTTGTCGATAACAACGCTTAGAGATATGATGGTGCAATCATCGACGCGAGTCATTATTGCGCTTGGCGCTGCATTTGTTCTTATCACAGCGGGAACTGACTTGTCAGCAGGGCGTGTTGTCGGACTTAGTGCGGTCGTGTCCGCATCGATGCTGCAAATGCCTGAATATGCAAGCAAGTTTTTTCCTAACCTGCCTGAACTTTGGGTGATCATCCCGATCATCATCGCTATTACAGTTGGTTTGCTGGTCGGATTATTAAACGGTTTAATCGTAGCGAAATTTAACGTACCGCCATTTATTGCTACACTCGGTACCATGGTTGCAGTATACGGAGCGAATTCTCTGTACTTCGATATGCCCCCAAACAACTCGCAGCCAATCGGCGGTTTGCGCAGTGATTTCACTGAAATTGGAACGGGTGCCGTGGGCAGCGGTCAATTCTCTATCCCTTATATCGTCCTTATCGCTATTTTTGTAGCGTTTATCGTATGGGTAGTATTCAATAAAACACGTCTTGGTAAAAACATGTACGCCATTGGCGGCAACATTCAAGCGGCTCATGTATCCGGCATTAACGTGGCTAAAAACTTGATGTGGATTTATGCAATTGCGGGTGCTTTGTACGGCTTAGCTGGCGTGCTCGAAGCAGCGCGTACGGGCGGCGCGTCCAACAACTACGGCAATATGTATGAGCTTGATGCCATTGCTGCATGCGTGGTCGGCGGCGTTTCAACAACTGGCGGCGTCGGCAGAGTGAAAGGGATCATCGCAGGTGTTCTTATTTTCACTGTCATCAACTATGGTTTGACTTATATCGGTATTAACCCGAACTGGCAGCTGATTATCAAAGGTTTGATCATCGTTGTTGCTGTAGCGTTCGATATTCGCAAATATGTAGCGAAGAAGTAAGAAGAGAACGAAGAAGAAGCTGTCACAGAAGGTCGATGACCTTGGGGCAGCTTCTTCTTTCATTCACACGAAAGGTTTTATTGTTCTTCGCACAACTAAGGGCAGCTATCCAGCAATGATGCTTTTAGATATACAGCTTAAGACTGCTCCTCAATCACACGCTCAATATACTTCGCTACACCATCCTTATCGTTGCTCTCTACAACTAACGTGGACAGCTCAATGAGAGTAGGGTGTGCATTGGAAACAGCGACCTTGGTGCCGGCAGCTTCAAACATCCCTAAGTCATTCAGATTGTCACCGAACACCGTAACATCCTCAGGAGAGCATTGCATCAGCTCCGCCCACTGCTTCAAGCCTTCTTTTTTATTGGCTTTGCTGTGGCTGAATTCTAGAAAATAATGATCTTTTATATATTGATCCTTCATGAGATGAACATGAACCCGATCGCCGAATGTGCGCTGTACTTCATCCTTAAGCGGCTTAAGCTCATGCAGCAAGCCAATATAGGTCACAATCAGCGTCCTAAAGGCATCCGAGCATTCGAGCAGCGGCATTTCTCCAAAACGAGGATCATTAGGGCGGCTCTCGTAGAAGGTTATGTCGCCAATTCGCAGCAGCTTCTCGTGGAATACACGTTCCTTATCCTCCGCATCAAGCGCGAACAAGAAGGGAATTAGGCCTTGTTTTCTTCCTAGATCAATAATTTGATTTGTCGTTTCGTTATCCAGCCAGTATCCGCCTATGACCTTGGATGAAATGGGATCAAAGACAACCGCGCCATTATATAAAACGATCGGATATTTCCACGGGATAACAGATACGATTTTGTTGGAGCTCATATAGCTTCTTGCCGTTGCATAACTAATGATGATACCTTGCTTCATCGCATGGTTTATGACGTTAATCGTATACTCGGACAAGGTAGCATCCGATTGAAGCAGCGTTCCATCGAGATCTGTAAGGAAATGATTGTTTGCCATTAATAAAGCCCCCTGTTATTCATGATTAGGAAGTAGGGCTCCCGCCCATGCTTTCACGAGCCGGCGCAACCCTCGTTCCATTTCTTTCTCGTTTAGTCCGCCGAACCCCAAGTATAATCTTGCAAAACGACCGGGCAGGATAGGCGTATCCTGTGCAGCATAAACGTAAACATCCTCCGAAGCAGCAAGCTTAATCAGCTCCTCGGCACTGCACGTTGTTTGAACAGCGATTTCCACATGCATCCCTGCAGAATCTCCATGAACCTGCACATGCTCGGGCAAATAAGTGTCAATGAGCTGAAGCAGCTTTGCACGTTTTTTACGATAAAGATTGCGAACCTTCCTTACATGCCTGTACCAATGCCCTCGTTCCATGAACAGCTGCATGGCCCACTGATCAATGCGTGATGGACTCGTAAGTGTGTGCTCTATAGCTTGCAGCTTGCTGAGCAGCTGAGTCGGAACAACCATATAGTTCATACGCAGCGCGGGTGTGAAGGCTTTGGAAAACGTCCCAATATAAATGACGCTGCCCTGATGATCCATTCCTTGGAGAGAAGGGATGGTTTTGCCTGAATAACGAAACTCTCCGTCGTAGTCATCCTCAATGATATAGGCGCTGTTTGTGCTTGCCCAGTGGAGCAGCAGCTGCCTAGTGGAATACGGTAATGAGCTCCCATTAGGGCGATGTGAAGGAGTGACATATAAGATTCGAATTTGTTTGTCTACTAATATAGAAACGAAGTTCTCCATGTTATGGACGGGGACAGGAGCGACATTGTAGCCGTGCTGCTGAAAGGCAGCTCTAACCTGAGCGATACCGGCTTCTTCGACTGCAATTGTAGATGCACCGTTTAGCAATTTCGCGAGAATTTGTGTGCTGTAAGAAAAGCCTGATCCAATAATGATTTGTTCAGGCGTGCAATTGACGCCTCTTGAACGCTTTAAATAGTAAGACAATTGCAAACGCAAATCGTATTCGCCTCGCGGATCGCCATACTGATGAACATTACTGGCATGGTGAGATAATGCATCATGAAGAACGGATTTCCATGCCCGAATGGGGAATGATTCACCATCCACGGCTAGCAGGCTGAAATCAATGACTGTGCCGTTCTGGGTAGGAAGCGGAATGGAATGGCGATGTATGCTAGCTTTTTCTTCTAAAATCTCTGTATGAACCATGGCAGCAGCAGGAGTTAATTGTGACTGTATAACAAATAGACCGGCGCGCGGCTTGCTAACCGCATAACCTTCTTCCAGCAGCATGTGATAAGCCGTTTCAATTGTCGTTTTACTAAGCTTCGATTGCTCGCGGAGCGATCGAATTGATGGAAGCTTTGTTCCATCCGCTAGAGCGCCAGATTGGATGAGTTTCCGTAAATGTCTGTACAACACCAAATAGACAGGACCTTGCTCTTCTTCTGAAAGGTTGATATCCATCTTATCTCCACACAATCTGACCCTTAAAATTCATATAAATCTGACACTGTGGTAGAGGTCAATTTCAGTATAAACTTTGGCATAGGCTTCCATCAATAACAAGAAATATAAATGGAGAGAAGGGGTTGCTATGCCGCAAGTAGAAGGAACCGTTGAAAGTAGATTGGCAACATTAGGGATTATTGTACCAAAGGCGAGCGAGCCCGCAGCTAAATATGCTAACTGCGTATTTTCAAATGGGCTTCTGTTTGTTTCTGGCAAAGGACCTGCGGCCGCGATAAAAGGGAAGCTTGGCAACGAGTTTACGACAGCAGAAGGTTATCGACTCGCTAGGCAGACAGGAATTGAAGTTCTCGCCGTATTAAAGCATTCACTAGAGCGGTTGGATCTTGTGACTCGCGTCGTAAAGGTACAAGGTTTTGTGAATGCTGATCCCAGCTATGAAGAGCATCATAAGGTACTCGATGGCTTCTCGGATTTGATGGTGGAGGTATTTGGCGAGAGAGGAATTCATGCACGTTCGGTTATGGGGGCGAGCTCCTTAAGAAACCAGCTGCCGATCATTGTTGATTCTATTTTTGAAGTGGCCAGGGCTTAAGGTCTACTAATTATTAGCCGTTGCATTTGCATTTATATTGCCTTAACATTAGAGTTTAAGAAAGCCGTCAGGTGATGACGGTTTTTTTATATTTAATGAAGTGCAAATTTCTAAGGAGTGAGCATCTTGCAGTTTTTCCCTAAACGTTATGACAGATCACTGTTTATCGTTATATTCTTCTTTATGATGTTGAAAATGCTCCTGTTTCGCCATTTCGTCTTTTCGGGCATACAGGTGGAGAGCTTGCTGCCTGATGCTGCAGCCGTACTTGCACTGCTTATGCTGCTGGAGCTAGTCACCTCTGCGAGGTGGAGAGGAGCCGTATTTGGGCTCGTGAATGCTGTGTTTTCCTTGCTGCTATTTGCTTCAACGGTGTATGTCAGTTATTACGGAACAGTACCTACGTATACCGCACTGCACGGACTTGACCAAGTGCTGCAAATTAGGACAAGTGTAGGGTCTATTATTTTGCCTGCTTATTATGTTTACTTTCTGGATGTTGCCGTCTTGGCAGCTCTATATATCGTTAAACGTGCCAGAGGAGTACACAGCGATGGGCGCAAGCGAATTGCAAAACCTCTGTATACAGCTGTTGCAGCTGTTCTATGTATTGCGATCTCGGGTGGATTCATTTGGTCCGCGAGTACGATTCCGAACGAGATTGTGAAAGCTGAGAATTTAGGCTATATCAATTATCAGGTAGCGGCAGCCGTTAAGGCGAGCAAAGAGCAGGCTGCGCTGAAAAATGGCAATGTAGAAGAAACAGGGGCTGATGCGATAGCGCTCAAATCCTCCTATTTTGATCAAGCTGGAGATAAGGTCGTTGCAGGCATGCCTAATTATTTCGGATCTGCCGAAGGTAAAAATGTAATTGTCGTTCAAATGGAGGCCTTCCAAAACTTTGCCATCAATTTGTCTGTCGGTGGTCAGGCGATTACGCCTGTTCTTAATCAGCTAGCGAAGGAAAGCTTCTACTTTCCTTATGTATTCCAACAAATTGGACAAGGGAATACTGCGGACGCTGAGTTCATGTCAAATACTTCTATCTATCCAACCGGGGATATGGCGATGTCTACAGGCTATGGTGATCGAGAGCTGCCGAGTCTTCCGAGACTGCTTGGAGAAAGCGGGTACGAATCGGGCACCTTTCATATTAATGATGTGACATTTTGGGATCGCAACCGAATGTATCCTGCGCTAGGTTTTACGGCATATTATGATAAAGCATCATTTAAAAATGATCATTTTAATTCTTTTGGCGCATCGGATGAGGAGCTTTACAGGGTCGGTCTTGAAAAGCTTAACGATATGAAGGAGCAAGGCAAGTCTTTTTATGCTCAATTCGTAACTGCATCCAGTCATCATCCTTTCAAGGTTCCAACGGAGCTTCAGCATATTACGATGCCGGATTCCTTGCAAGGAACGCAGCTGGGCAATTATTTGACGGCATTAAATTATACCGATTATGAACTCGGCCGTTTTATTGAGGGGCTCAAAGCGAGCGGCATGTGGGAAAACACGATTTTGGTCGCCTATGGCGATCACGCTGGTCTACAAACGACAGACAATGATCCTGCATGGGTTAGTGAGCAGCTTGGCATCCACTATGATGAGCAAATTAGCCGCTTAAACATCCCGCTTATTGTTCATGTACCAGGCGTAGAGGGAAAGACCGTTAATCAGGTTGGCGGTCAGGTTGACATTATGCCGACCATTACAAATCTGCTAGGCATATCGCTTGATGATCAAGCTTTTACGACATTTGGACATGACTTGCTTAATATTTCTCAAAATGTAATCGGTATGCGGTATTATTTGCCGACAGGTTCATTTTTTAATAATGATATCTTATTTATACCTGGAAAAGGCTTTGAGGACGGTACTGCCGTCGATATTAGAACGAAAAAGCCAGTAGCTGACTTCAGCAAATATCGTGGAGATTATGATTATATACTGGAGCTCATGAAGCTTTCGGATGATTATGTACGTCTGCTGCCGAAGCGGGCACCATAGAAGCAGATGAAATGCCTCTTGTCTATCCGGACTTGAGGCATTTTTTTCTTCGCAAATGCAATTATAAGCTTTTATGGAGGCAGGCAATGAGGTAAGATGGATATAGCTACAGAAGGTACTCTATTCCATTAAACGTAAGGAATCGATGAGACATGCGAATTGGTTTTTTTGATTCAGGGCTTGGCGGGCTTACCGTATTAGCGGAGGCACTTCAAAGACTACCTGATAAGGATTTTCTTTATATGGCGGACACGCTCCATGTTCCCTATGGGACGAAGTCAGAGGAAGACGTGAAAGCGTACATTTTTGAAACGGTTGGTTTAATGATGGAAGAGGGCATAGATGCATTGGTCGTGGCTTGCAATACTGCGACCAGTATTGCAATTAACGAGTTAAGAGAGCGTTATTCCCTGCCCATTGTCGGCATGGAGCCTGCTGTTAAGCCAGCAGTAGAAATGAACCGAGCAACAGGCAAAAGGGTACTCGTTTTCGCAACGCAGTTAACGCTACAATTGCCAAAATATTACGCACTCGTGTCACGCGTGGATGAGATGGGAATCGTGGATTCACTGCCTCTGCCTGAGCTTGTGCGTTATTGTGAGGCGCTGCAATTTGATAAACAGATTATTAACGAATATTTCCGGGCAAAGCTCGCAAACTATGATTTAGACAATTACGGAATTATCGTACTTGGCTGTACACATTATCCTTTCTACAAGGATATATTGAGGGAGCTGCTTCCTGCTCATATCGAGATTGTGGATGGGAATGTGGGAACGGTGAAACGCCTATCCGCATTATTGAGCCGCTATGGCATTCCCGGAGGCGGAGGCAATGGTAACGTACGCTTTATGTGCTCGGGCCAAGAGCCTGCTTACATGGACAAGATGCAAAAGGCGCTTTCGATTTTACGTGAAAAAAATGTTTTAACACAGTCGCTTCAAAGCTAATTCGAAGCAAAAGGCGGGCAGCGCTCATCATGAGTGCTGCCCGCCTTTTTTATGACGATTATATGATTGCCGGCGGTTCTTCCAAAGTAAGCAAAACAGGACAATGATCGCTGCCCAAAATATGCGTGTCAATGGACGCATCGATGAGCAGTGGGCTCAGTCTTGAAGAGGCTAAGAAATAATCGATCCGCCATCCCACGTTCCGCTCGCGCACCTTCATCATGTACGACCACCAGCTGTACACATCTGTACGATCCGGGTAAAAATGTCTGAATGTATCGAGGAAGCCAGCTGCCAGCAGCTCTGTCATCTTGCCGCGCTCTTCAATTGTAAAACCGGAGTTTCCTAAATTAGGCTTCGGATGCTTAAGATCAATTTCTTGATGGGCTACGTTCAAATCACCGCAAACAATGACAGGCTTTAAGGCATCAAGCTGCTGAAGATAACCGCGGAAGCGATCTTCCCATTCCATTCGGTAATCCAATCGCGATAAGTCGCGCTTGGCGTTAGGCGTATATACGGTAACTAGATAGAATCCTTCAAACTCCAGCGTAATGACTCGTCCCTCGGGCTCCGAGTTTTCCTCAATACCATAGTGCACGGAGAGAGGTTTTATTCGGGTGAACACCGCAGTGCCTGAGTAACCCTTCTTAATCGCGTAATTCCAATATTGCGAGTACTCATCACCAAGCTCCATGCTGATTTGTCCATCCTGCAGCTTCGTTTCTTGCAGGCAAAAAATATCTGCATCCGTTTCCTTGAAATAATCGTTAAAGCCTTTCGTTACGCATGCCCGTAAACCATTTACGTTCCAAGATACTAGCTTAATCATGATCTATCTCCTTACGTTTTCTAGCATTACGTACTAGTTTATCATATTTTCTTCAAAGGACTGTTGGAAACTAAAAAATCATTAGCAAACGTTATATACAGTTAAGGATTTTAATGTAAAAATTGATAGTGACGATAATGTAGACTTAAGCAGCATTCCAACGATAGATAAGATAGCTTATAAGAACGGTAAACGTTTGGAGAAGAAGGAGACTTTCATGATAAAAATATATAAGAGTGAACTAGGAAAAGAACAGGTTCTGCGTTCCTATAATGAGCTTTTGGAGCTGTGGCCAACGGAATTTGAGGAGCTGGACATTAACACCAAATACGGCGTCACGCATTGTATTATTGCAGGTCATAAGTCGAATCCACCGCTGCTGCTGCTTCATGGCGTTGGAGATAATTCGGCGGTGATGTGGATGCTGAACATAAAGGAATTATCCAACCATTTTTATTGCATTGCAGTAGATACGATGGGTGGACCAGGAAAAAGTGTGCCTAACGAAAACTTTCAGAAAAAGACGTTTGATCAGGTGGAATGGATCAATGAAATCGTTGATCAAATGGGATTGGATCAATTTCATATCGCTGGTGTGTCGAATGGAGCTTATATGGCTTTTAATTATACGGTTAACGAAGCAAGTAGAGTGAACAGAGTCGTTTGCATGGAGGGAGGGA
>NZ_JBFRDK010000013.1:0-65229 GCF_052113545.1 Paenibacillus sp. TAF43_2 | reverse complement strand
GAGTATACGGTGAATCCGGATGGTTCAATCTACATGATTCCTGCAACAGCAGGTCCGAAGGTATACTACAAGAATGCAAAACCAGCACTTGGCGAAGCCTATTACAGTCTGTTCGAGCGTGCGGAAGAGAACCATGCGGCTAAATACGGCCCAGATAAGAACGACAGCACACGCCCAGTTCGCGGYCAAGTACAAAACTTTGTTGGCATCACCATCGATGGTAACAAGCTAACAGCTGTGACGTATGAAATTGACCAGAACTTGAACGATGCTAAACCGTTTATCGTAGATCAATTCGGTATTGTGAAGAAGGAAAAAACAGATCCGGGACCAGGTCCAGGAACAGGTCCAGGAACAGGTCCGGGTACAAGCCCAGAAACGAATCCAGGACCAGGTCCGGGAACTAACCCAGGCACAAATCCTGGTACAGGAACTGGCGGCGGCAATGAGTCAGAAGTTGTTTTGAAGGATATTGCAGGCCACTGGGCAGCATCAGCTATCAATGAAGCTGTAAAAGCTGGTTTCGTTAAAGGTTATGAAGACAGCCAGTTCCGCCCGAATAAATCAGTTAATCGCGCAGAGTTTATCACGATGCTGGCTCGTGCGCTGAATCTCTCTGACTCAGGCAAAGCTTTAAGCTTCAAGGACTCTGATAAAATACCTGCATGGGCACAATCGTTTGTCACGCAGGCTGTTGAATCAGGTATCATTAGCGGATATGCTGATGGCACATTTGGTCCTGAGAAGGAGCTGTCTCGTGCAGAGATGGTCGCTATGATTGTTCGTGCAAGTGGAATAAAAGTAAATCCAAATGCTAAGCTTTCCTTTGCGGATTCCAAATCTGTTCCAGCATGGGCAGTTCCATACGTTGCAACCGCAGTGGAGGCGGGACTTGTTAGCGGCGTTGGCCAGAACCGTTTCGCTCCTCAGCAGATTGCGACTAGAGCAGAAGCCGTAGCACTCATTATTGGTTTGCTTAACAAAACGAAATAATCATATCTTTTATTCAGAAAAGCCTGCAGGCTTCACCTATTGGTGGAGCTTTGCAGGCTTTTTATTATGGAAAATACATATATGTTAACGAGCGGCAGCGGCCAAAATATTGCCGATTGCTTGCTTCGCTTCATTTTTGATTTGTTCAAGTTGATTGTAATCAACAGCTTGCGTATACAATTGCTCCCGTTCATTTTGCAATGTCTTGGCTAGAGCTAGCTGCTGAACCGATGTTTTGATCTGCGCAGCGTAACGGTTTTTTATTTCGGTAATGGTATCTGAATGCGCTTCATCTGTTCCAGGTGTAATGCAGCTGGCATACATATCGATCATTTCATCGCCTGCACGATCGGGAAAGTACTCATGCGGCGCTGTACTGTCGAAAATTGCGAAGCCAAGCTCACGAACGATGACCATATCTAAGCTGTTCGGATCGAAGCCGCAATGATAAATCTCAACATCCAGTCCGCGATCGACTCCGGCTGCAGCTATTTTTTTGAGCATGGTGGATTTGCCTGAGCCGGCTCTGCCTTTAACGAAATATCGTTTTAAACCATCCGTCAGATTCGGGACAAAATCGAATGAGCCCTTAGCTGTAGCAGCGCCCAAAAAACGGTGATCAACACGGCTTGGTTTCTCCAGCTTGTTATCGCCATAGAATGTATCGATGTAAGAGGCTGTGAGCTCATCGGCTGCTTGGAAATTCATGTTCTGAATATAGATGGTCTCCCAGTCGTCATGAATACGAAGCGCCTCAGCAAAGCCAGCATAAGCTTGATCGTACGCCTGCGTAATTTGTGTACTTAAAATCTCGATCTCTGGCTTTAGCGCTTGCAGCTTTGCTGTATCTGCGGCCTCGCCTAGATGAATGTATTGAACGGATGCTCCTAGCAAAGCGGGATCAATAAAGCGCGGCGGCGTTCCATCAACAAGGCCGAGACGGAGTGCGGGAACAATGAGTCCATCTAGCGAGCCATTGTCGAAGGGGGAGTGCAGCAGCCAAATGTCATAGCCGTCCTGCGCGATGCCGTCAGCGATAGAACGAATGAGGTTTGATCGTTCTAAAGCAGGTCCTTCTTTCAAAATAAATAAGCGCTCCAAATCTTGCAAAGACGAGTCGAACAGGCTGGTCAAGCCGCGAGCTGTATTTCCGTTCACATAGAAGTTTTTGATGATTCCAGTCATAACCGTCACACCTTCCTAGGCTAATGTCCTGCTGCATACTCCATCGTATTATTTCCATGTTGAATTGGTGCTAGTATCTACTTCCCTTTATTGTGCTTTTAAAGTAAGAACGGTAAGCTCTGGCCGGCAATGAAAACGAACGGGAATCCGTGTCATTCCTATCCCGCGAGTGGTGTACACTTGCATTTTGCTGTTTGGTACCTGATATAATCCGGCAGTATATTTGCTCCCGTAGGGAGGTGTATACAGTGCCCCGATTAAAGGTATACGCACTTGTCCGCCATGACTATGGCCTGACAATTGCAGGTCGACCGGATAGCGGGCATACTCATCAGCGAAATCCGGCTCATGAGCGAGCAGAATGGTACTGGAACCGTCAGGAATGCCTTGTAAAGCCTGATCGATATTTGGGTGTCCAACCATCGGATCATCGACCCCGGCAATATAGAGATGCGCTGAGTCCTTTGTTAACGCGACATGCTGGTTATCGAGCACATGGAATCCAGCTTTTGATAGTCCCTTGGTAACTGCTCTTCGATTGCCGAAGGCATCGTGATTGCCTAGAACGGCATATTGCCCAAAGGGCGCTTGCAGCTTCGAGAGCTTCGAGAGGAAAGCAACGGCTTCCGGCATATACGCGGTGGATTGATCGAGCAAGTCTCCTGTAAAGCAAATAAGGTCTGGTTTTGCCTCCCTAACTTGCTCTGCAAGCTCAATCAGCAGTTCAGGTTTAGAATGAAAGCCGAGATGCAGGTCACTGAAATGAACGATGCGAAAGGAGTTGAAGGAGGCAGGCAGCTTTGGGATGGCAACCTTCACCTGTTTAACCTCAATCCAATACGGCTCAACTAGATGCGAATATACGCCGGATAAACCAGCGGTTCCCATCAGCAACAAAGTTACATGCAAGCTCTTCTTCAAAAACGTCCGTCTACTCATAGGTGCTGAAGTTGATTGCATAATGCCTCCATTTTTCCTTTTTGATATCTTCCAATGATGATCTGTAAGTGCAATCATAGACCTTTTTTGTTACGTCAATGTGACAAAAAAATAAGGCACCGCAACAGGATTGTCGCAGCGCCTTTAATTCTTACTCGTATCTATAGGCAACGAGAAATAAAATGTAATTTCCTCGTTTTCGATATGAAAGCCAAACGGTGCTTCATGTTTCTGCAAAATCGTTCTCGCGATCGATAAGCCTAAGCCTGTTCCGCTAAGCTGTTTGTTGCGGGAGCTCTCCATTACGTAAAAGGGTTCCCATATCAAATCCCATTGTCGCTGCTCATCATTTTCAATCCCATTCGTGATCGAGAAATGTAAAAAATCATCTTTATTCAGAGCAGTAATACAAATTTGTTGATTGGTTGAATATTTCATTGCATTGGAAATGAAATTGTTCAAAACCATCTCTATCTTCTGCTCATCAGCGAATATATGGTGCTGGTTTAGCAAGCTGTCATCTACAGATAGCTGAATAGCTTCCTGTTGAATGGAAAAACGATATTTTTGCAAGGTTCGATGGAGCAGCTGTTTGAAATCAAAGGTGTTCATCCGATAAAGGTCGGTTTGCAGCTTGGAGAGCTCAAGCAGCTTGCCCACCAGCATCGCAATGTCATCGGTTTGCTGCTGGATAACATCAATATAGGTACCGTCATCCATCCCGTCCTTTATTCCTGAAGAATAAGCCTTTATTAAGGACAGCGGGGTTTTCAGTTCATGCGAAATGTTGGCAATAAACTGCCGCAAGTTCTCATTTCTCGCTTCCAGCTCATGATGGGCATGCTCTAATTTATCACTCATTTGATTGATGCTCTCTGCTAAGGATTCAATTTCATCGCCCGTACGAATATGAACCTTGGTAAACGATAAGCTTGAAATGCCTTCAGCTGCATCTTGTATTTTGGCAAGCGGTCGAACGATGCTTCTCGTAAAAAGTGCTGACAGGATGATCAGCAGCAGCAGCTCGCCTGCATAAGTATAGAGGGTAAATTGATTAACGATGGTTAATGTTTCTGCCGAGTGCGATATCGATTCACCAACTACAAAAACGATCTCATCTTTTTTCATAAAGGTAACGAGAAAGCTGGATTTCAGCTTCTCTTGATTGTAAATTTTTCTGACCATTTGATATTTGTTAAGCTTCTCAAGGCTTTCATCCGTGATCCAAAACTTGCTCAGCGTAATGCCTTTTTTATTTAAAAGACCTATAATCGTTTCGTTTAGCCCATTTAGATTTGTGGTAACAGGTGTGTTTACAATGGTAACATCGTATTTGTTCTCAACAGCCTCCATATTACGTAATAACTGCTTTGTATCCATGGCATCAAGCTGCTCAGTTATAGCTGCAAGGGCATGCTTTTTTTTGTACAAAAGATATTTGGGCAAGAAAAACGAATTCATCACAATTGAGAAAATAACGACGATGCAGAACACAAATAAAATGCGCCCAATCAACTTTTTGTTTAGCTTATTCATGCGGTTCTTCCAGGCTGTAGCCCATCCCTCTATGTGTTCTGATTAAATGATCGCCGATCTTTGCTCTAAGCCTGCGGATATGCGTATCGACAGTTCGTTCTTCGCCAAAATAGTCGAATCCCCAAATACGATCGAGCAAAGCTTTCCGTGAAACGATGATTCCTCTGTTTTCAATGAGATACTTCATTAAGTGAAACTCTTTATTCGTAGCCTGCAGGTCGGTCTCATCTCTAAAGATTTTTTGGCTATCGATATCTACTTTTATATTTCCGATCGCAATTTGATTGTCCATATGAAGCAGCTTCTTTACTCGCAAAATCAATATACGCGGGTCAAACGGCTTGCTGACATACTCATCTGCTCCAGATTGAAGGGCGATGAGCTCATCCTCGTCTTCCCCTTTTGCCGTCAGCATCAATACCTTCGTTTTGCTTAGTTTTTTGATTTCTTTGCATACCTCAATACCATTTACTTTAGGCATCATCCAATCTAATACTGCTAAATGGATGTTGTTTGAATAGAAAATGTTCAGTGCTTCCTCGCCATCCTGTGCTAGGAAGGTATGAAAGGCTTCTTTCTCAAAATACGCCTTTAAAATCTTGAGCATAAAGGGCTCATCATCGGCAATTAATATATTCATGAAAGTCTCCTTCCCAGCAATGTAGAGAGATAGAATACGTAAGGAATATGATACCTGTTATTAGAATAAGCTGTACATCTTGTTTTTGTTTCATACCAGCGGAGCCTCAGGTCAAGCGGCTGTAAGAAAACCATAACTAAATACGACCACGACAATGAGAAAAAATAAGACAACCAAGCAAGCAGCTATTTTCATCTTAATATTGCTTTACGAGCTCCCTCCCCCAAGACCCTGTTCCTCCGGTAACGACGATCGTTTTGTTTTTCAAAGCTTGTTCCTCCCGTTTATGTGAACGATGAATGAGAACAAGCAT
Source organism: Paenibacillus sp. TAF43_2 (assembly GCF_052113545.1). Classification (NCBI taxonomy): domain Bacteria; kingdom Bacillati; phylum Bacillota; class Bacilli; order Caryophanales; family Paenibacillaceae; genus Paenibacillus; species Paenibacillus sp. TAF43_2. Next base: position 59,623 of record NZ_JBFRDK010000013.1, on the reverse strand, counting down.
AAAGTTTGAATGTTACACCAATATGGCAAAAATCATTTACGGCATTAGGTCATGCAATAGCGGTTCTATTTACAAAAAAAATATGCTCTCATCAGGAGAGCGCATGGTAAATTGGGATAGACTCATTTTCTCCTATACAGACGATGAACGATGCTGGCCAGGAGAATCCCGAGCATAAACCCTGAAATCGGAGCTACAACAGCTATGCCAATATAGTTGGAGCTGGATGTGAAGATAAGTTTTAACGCTAAAGTCAGCAATGTGCAGGATAAAACAATTGCCCAATATACCATTTTGAGTTTTGTAGCAGCGCCTGTATAAGCAGATTCCAATTTGGCTTTATTTATAAAGCGGTATAACAGCATAGCTTCTATAATTAGACCGACGATGGATAACGATCGCTGAAACCATTTGTATAGCGGTATCCCCGCTATTGATTCACGAAGAACAGGGAATTTGGTAACGAACATGCCTGAATAGTGCGTGCATGCATCGATGAATAGATGTGAATAGAAGCCAATGACGACAGAAGCGAGAAACACCAGCCAGCTCTGCACTGTGTTAAGTTTCCATCCATGGGCGAGTCTGTAGGCTTTACGATCTAAACTCCCAAGCGCAGGCAGGTTTTTGGCTAAGGGAGCTTTTACAACATAATGAAACAAATAAGCGAGCATAATGCTCAGCGGTATCGCTTGATAGATCAACCCGCCAAAGGAATGGCCGATCGTCTGATAGGGCTCAAGCGCAATAAAATATTCAAAGTCAGGAGACATGCTCCCGAGAACGAGACCAGTTAAGCTAAAGTAAGCAGGCTTTGCCGCTTTTAAAGGTGCAATATATAGCGGATGAGCAAAGGTGAATGGCAATTCGGCACCTCCTAACGGGTCTATTTTAAAATAGGAAGACGGTACTTTTAAAAGAAATGTAACATATAGGCCAAGGGAGGGGCATTAACATAATAATTGGGCGCTTTCCCCCCTTGTTTTAATGAGGTAATTTTGGGACAATAATAAGCAGATTGTTTGTTTCGGCCTACTAGCTAGAATAGGGCTGCTTTTTAGCAGTTTTGAAAAGAGGATTAGTTATGACTAAAGCATCTATATATGGATTAACGTTCGATCAACTGACGGAATGGCTGAAAGAACGAGAGTATACAAAGTTTCGGGCATCACAAGTATGGGATTGGCTTTATCGGAAGCGTATAACGGCTTTTGAGGATATGACGGATGTGAAACCAGAGATCATTCAGCTGCTGTCCGAGCATTTTGTCATTCAAACGCTTACCGAGCATACGAGGCAGGAGTCAGCGGACGGAACGAATAAATTTTTGTTCAAGCTGCATGATGGCAATTTAATTGAGACGGTACTGATGAGGCATAAATTCGGCTTATCGGTTTGTGTCACGACACAAGTGGGATGTAATATTGGCTGCAGCTTTTGTGCGAGCGGTCTGCTTGCAAAGAGCCGTGATTTAACAGGCGGAGAGATCGTGGAGCAGATTATGAAGGTTCAGCTTCATTTGGATCAGGCGCAGAAGGGCGAGCATGTCAGCCACGTCGTTGTCATGGGCATCGGCGAGCCATTCGATAATTTTGAGAACATGACAGACTTTATCGGCGTAATCAAGAGCCAGAAGGGGCTTGCGATCGCTGCTAGACATATTACCGTATCAACGAGCGGGTTAGCGAACAAAATCGTGGAATTCGCTGACTCGGATCTACAGGTTAACCTTGCGGTTTCCTTGCATGCACCGAATGATGAGCTCAGAACACGTATTATGAAAATAAACCGAGCGATTCCGATTGCGAAATTGATGCAATCCATCGATTATTATTTGGAGAAAACGAATCGGAGAATTACGCTTGAATATATATTGCTGAAGGACGTTAATGACCAAAGAGAGCACGCAATAGAGCTTGCACAGCTTATTGGCCATAGAGGTAACCTGGCTAATGTTAACCTCATTCCCTACAATCCGGTGGATGAGCATAGTCAATACCAACGAACGGATCGCGAAACGGTGCGAGCTTTCTATGATACGCTTAAGAAACAGGGTATCAGCTGCAGCGTTCGCCTTGAGCATGGTACGGATATTGATGCCGCTTGCGGACAGCTGCGGAGCAAACAGATCAAAAAATCCAAAGAGCAGAAATTGGGGCAAGAAAGCGCAGCAGCAGCGTCCCTCTAGAAGCGTATCATACCTTTGCAGCTGCTGCTTTTAAAAGATAATCATGTGAATAATATGAGAACACCTTCTAAAAGAGGTGTTCTTTTTATTTGTTTATACAGCCATTTTTTCTGAATATTTACAATTTCGGATAAGATGGACATACTACGAYCATATATTTTTAGATAAGAAGGGTGTATGCATATGAAGAAGAGAATAATGGATGTCATTACAATTATGGTTGGCGCACTTATTTTTGCATTAGCAATCAACTTATTTGTTATTCCGAACGAGTTTGGCGAAGGCGGGGTTACCGGGATAACGATTATTTTATATTATGTTTTTGGGTGGGCACCATGGTTAATGAGTTTAATTTTCAACTCCTTCTTGCTCATTGTAGGCTACCGTTTTCTGGATCGACAGACGGTAATTTATACAATCGCAGCAGTTCTTTTTCATTCTTTGTTTCTCCATTTAACAGCAGACTGGAGTATTCAATCCGATGAATTAATCGTAAATGCGCTGTTTGGCGGCTTGTTTGGCGGAGCGGGAATTGGGCTTATTATCCGCGTTGGAGGCACGACTGCCGGAACAACGATTTTGGCACGTATTGCGAATAAGTATTTGGACTGGAACATTAGCTATGCCTTGTTGTTCTTTGACTTAATCGTCGCGTTCTCCTCTTATTTCATTATCGGTGCCGAGGCGCTGATGCTTACTATTGTCATGTTATACATCGGTACCAAGGTGATGGACTTCATCATTGAAGGGGTTAATCCGAAAAAAGCAGTCACCATTATTTCCAAGGAGCAAGGCAAAATTGCTGAGCAGGTTAATGTGGTGATGGATAGAGGAGTTACTGTTATTTATGGCCGTGGGCACTATACGAAAACACCGCAGGAAATTTTATATATTGTCATTAGCAAGCAGGAACTGAGTCAATTGAAAAAAATTGTAAAAGCATGCGATAAAAATGCGTTTATTACGATTCATGATGTGCGGGACGTATTTGGCGAAGGATTTATTGATATTTCAAAATGATTACAGCGATTGGTATAAAAAAGAAGGTCGTGGAATTTCGCTTATTTTCGGGATATAGAGTAAAATTAAAACAAGATAGCAGATAGGAGTTGTTTAGATGTCGAAAGACGAAGTAATTTTGACGCAAGAAGGCTTAGAGCAGCTGCAAGCTGAGCTGGATGATCTTAAATATGTGAAGCGCAAGGAATTGGCTGCGCGGATTAAACTCGCGATCAGTTATGGCGACTTAAAGGAAAACAGCGAATATCACTCAGCCAAAAATGATCAGTCCTTCATGGAAACGAGAATTCTTATTTTAGATAAAATGCTGAAGAAGGCTCGCGTGATCGAAGCGAAGACCTTAGACCTATCAAAAGTAAGCATCGGTTTAACCGTCATTTTAAACGATATCGAATTTTCCGAGAAGATCGAGTACAAAATCGTAGGTACTGAGGAAGCAGATGTTGCGGAGAACAAAATTTCCTACGAGAGTCCACTAGGCAAAGAGCTGCTTGGTCAGACGGTAGGCAGCATCATTAACGTAAGTGCTCCTATGGGTGTTATTAAATACGAGCTTCTCGAAATCAGAGCATAATTCATTATCCTATAGATCATTTCATCACAGCTAATCCGCCTGAAGCGGGTTAGCTTTTTTTGACGAAATAGGGCAGAAACGACAGCATCGTTAAAGAACCGATCGATACAAACATATTGCGACAGAAACAGATGAGAAAAGATTAACGGGCATTGGGACTATAGCTTGATGTAAACTAATACTTTGTATGGCAAAGTATTACCATGACAGTTGCAACAAAAAAACATAATCTTTGGAAGCTGTACAAGTTTCCAAAAACCTTTTCTAGGAGGAAAGCCATTATGAACTATCATTTCTTTGTAGGCAACGATAACGGAAACAGCGAGCATGATCTTATCATTGACGGCAAGCTGGTTCAGCAGCCTAATGTAAATTGTACGGTGGACGAGCTTCCATGGAGCGAAGAGCAAACACCAGAGAGCTTTATTAAGAATTTGCAGGATCAGCTTGTTGTAACCATCGATTCGCCATCAGCAAGACCAGGGATGTACTATGTCGGGAAGTTCGCTTTAGAGAGCGGAGAAGTGCTGGACAATCTGCAAATCGGAATTGATCTGAAGAGCGATATGGATTTGCCGGTTATCAATACGCTTGCCCAAATTGCGGCGATGGCTGTTCAGAAGGCGTACGAGGAAGAGAAAAAAATACCTGCACAAATCGATGTGGAAGTAGATATGGCAACGGCGCTTCCGGTTACGCAGCACACGGATGAGACCTCTGCTAAGTTTGAGAAACGATTTACGTCTGGCTTGCACCATGTGACGGTTCATTTGGGCATGCAGCGCGTAGCTGTAAAAATCGTGTTCCCGTTTGCGAAGGTCGTTCCAGAAGCCACTCCGGTTATTTTCACGCTGCAGAAGGATACAGCGGGCGGCTGGAGAGAGGGCGAAATCTTTGGAGATTTCCTTGAGTCCTATGAAGTAGATAAGAAATTCAACGGCAGTTATTTCAAAGACAAACGCATTCTTCATGTGGATATCGGAGACGGCTCTACGGAATATCCGATTACGGAGGGGAATAAGTTTCTGCGTCAATTCGTGCATGGCAGCCATCATGGCGCCGGTTATGCGATTGAAGAAGCGCTGCAGGAGTTTAACCGACTCATTCATTTGGCGGACAGCCCGCGTCAATTTTTCAGCGATGTTATCAAAAATCCTAACCATAAATACCATGCACGTGCGCTTAAGACATTAAGAAGACCGCTTGAGAGCCAGGTTAGACAAATCGTGCAGCATGTCAAAAAACAGCTGACCAAAGCACGCAATGAAATCGATCTGATTTGCGTTTACGGCGGCGGAAGCATACTTATGCGCTCAGTACTCTACGGACAGCTGAAAGAGCTGTGTACGGAAAGAGAGATGCAGCTGCTGTATATTCCTGCTGAGTACGCAGTGCAGCTGAATGCAATGGGTCTTGATGCATTTGTGCGTGGCAAAATCTATGAGGCATTAAAAAATAAAGCGGTTCAGCCTGCATAAGCTTGTTCATCAGGTTGAGGTATAATCTAACGGATTCTGGTAGGTGAGAGGTATGAAGAAAACAAAACTGCCCGGTGAAAATATAAGCTTGAAAACCAAGAAATCAGAGGATCCCTTAATTATGCTTTGGTTGAATTCTCAATCGAATCTCATGGATTCTCTTCGATATTTGGTTGAAAATGAGATCGCCTTAAACGGCGTTCGGAATTTACAAGCTTTTGTTCCGATGGAGAGAAGTCGATTGCAAGGCTCATCAGCCTTGCAGCAAGGCAGCGAAATTAATTCTCCATTAACAGGGGAGGAACAATTGTCAGCAGCGATCGCTGAAGTTAGCGCCGCTGTCACTGCTCCCATTCCTGACCCAAAAGCTTCTCCGGTTGTAGAGGAAGAAATTGATGATGATGATATTGAAGCATGGAGCTAATGAAAAAATGGCAATATTGAGACTTACTTAGTTGTGTTATGTATGACTAAGTAATTCAAAGTATTACCGAATAACACAAAACACCACTAAGGGATGCTTGATCATTCCTTGTGGTGTTTTTTTACGTAAAACAGTTCTTTAAGTCTAGTAACCCTAGTGTATAATAGTAATATGTTCCATTTATTTTCATCATATCCGTTTAGTATATAAGACTATATAGAGGTGGGCCGTCCATGCCTTTTTTCTCACGAAGCTCGAATCCAACCGTTGCTAAACCAAAACCAGCTCCTCCAGCGCAAAGCACTGCGCCTGCGCAGCCACAGCAATCACTTCAATCACCGGCTGTGAATGCTGGGCAGCTCCTGCAATTGCAGCAGACGGCAGGCAATCAGTCTACGAGTGCACTAGTAGGCGGGGCTGCGACTGCCCCTCAGAAGTCACCTAAAGATGTGCGAAAGGATGAGCTCAAAGCAGATCGTGATGCGCAGGTCACTGTCAAACCACAGCAGCTCTTTGATGGGCTTATTCAGCAAACGAGTCAGCRTATACATACGTTCTTAAATAGTGATAAACAAACAGCATCGCTAAGAGCCAGTCTGCAGGCTAAAGCCAAGACGGCGGTAGAAGCAAATATCGATCAGAACGGTGTAGCAGAGGCCCATGAGAAGGCTGATGAAAAGCTTTATGCTGCAGAACATGTAGCTGCAAAAGGCATCGTATCCGATACGTTAAAGAAATATGCGAGCGATACTGTCGTGAGCAAGCTTCCATCGAGCCAAAAGAGCCTGCTGGCGAATAAGTTCATTGAAGGCTATAACAAGACGGAGGCAAGGCCTGAGGTTCCTTTAGCTAAACAAGTGTTAGCTGCGAACGCACAGGCGACGAGGGAGGCAACTGCTGAAGCTGAACGGTTGTCTAATGTTTCTCTTGCACAGATTAAAAAAGATGCTGTGGACAAGGTTAAGCAAAGTGCAGCATTTCTCGATAGCAGTGTAGACGTTGGCGATTTGGGTAAAGCAGAAGTGGAAAATCGRCATCAAATGGATAGTACGCTTGTTCAGCCAGCTGTTATTAATACGGTTTATACGAATAAGCTGTATGAACCCATCAAGGAAGCTGTCGTTATGAAGCTCGGCGTAGGACGAGGCGCTTGGCGAAGATCCAAAGAACTTAATGCTTTTCGTCAGAAGATGAAAGATGCTGCGCGAGAGCAGTCGAGAACGGATATTGACAATCAATTGGACACGAATGCACTAACATCGGGCAAAACGCAGCTCGATAAGAAGTTTACCGGCATGATGGCAAAGAAGGAAGCACATGCAACCTCCAAGAGCTCTGTCGATGCAGCTATGACCACTGAGGCAGTCAATATCACGAAAAGAGTGCTGCCTGAAGGGGATATTAAGAAGCTGCTGAAAGAAGCAGCACAAACCTCAGCATATGGCGTAGCACGTACAAACGCTGCGGGTGTAAAAGTAAATGAAGCGGCTTTAGCTGGTGCTGAGAAGAAAGCGATTGAACTGCTGAAGAGCAAACAAACCGAAGCGGTGAACGCTGTTCGAAGCATTACGAAAGGCGATAAAAAGGTGCCAGGCTCGAAGCCGGATGCTGCGCAGCTTACGGCACTTGCTGAGAAAACGAAGGAGCAGGTTACGGCGGATGATATAGCTGGCAAAGCCATTAAAAAAACAGTAGAAGCTCCTACGCTAAACAAAGGGCTCTTCGTCATAGGCAAGGTGCTTGATCTTGCCGCGCCGAATATTGGCGACTCCAGCTCGTTCAGCTTTGATTTGAAAATACCCGTTCATGCTAGCGGCGTCTATGTTCTGTTCGGACTGGCTGGCTCGGTAGGCAGGGAAGATAAAGAATTAACGATGGCCGCTGAAATTACTTTCGGAGCTGGCTTCCAGTCGTTTGGCTTCGACGCCAATTTCCGTGCGGGCTTCTTCCTGGAGAGCATAGGAACAGATTCAGCCGGTGTCATGAATTTAACCTCGTACGGCATGTACAGGCAAATAAGAAACATTTCCGATAGGGCAGCGGATTATTTCTGGGGTATGGGAGGCAAGTCCGGAATGGCCGAGGTCGAAGAAGCAGAAATATGGGCAGCTATGATCGAGGAGCAGGAATTGCAAAAAGCAGACAATCATGTTGATATTGGTTTGATGTTTAAAGGGGAAGCTGAAGCGAATGCGGGGGTAGCCGAGATGGGAGCAGCCCTTGGCTACAAGTTCTTAGGCCGCTTTGACAAAGAAGCTCTTGAGAAACAAGCGCCTAACGGATTTGGCGGAGCAACGGATCTGACGAAGCTGAAGGAAAAGGCAGCAACCCTCCGCAGGGGTATGAATGTGCATGTTATGGAAGCATCTGCCGAAGCGAAGGTGAAGCTCGGCGGCAACGATATCTCCTTTGGACTCGAAGCCGCAGGCTCCGTAATCAACAATAATTTGAGATCGCTCGAAATTACAGCTAGCGGCTCTATTCCATTCCAATTCGGTGAAGATGCGGACGAATGGGTCAAGATTGCATCGAAAGTAGCGACACCGGTCGCAGGCTCGGCCAAAAATCTCGTTGGTTTCATCACTAGCAAAGTGAAAAAGGATAAGGATATGGCGGCGAAGGGTATAGGATCAGCTCTAGATACCGGGACGGATTTGTTATTTGTGGTTCCGCAATTTGAAGCAGCTGGCAAAAGCCTTGCCGAAAAAATCAAAGGCGATGAAACTGTCAATGATACAATTCGAGGTTGGTTAACGGGTGATTCAAGTGCGAGTGCGATTGATGAAGGCAACAAAATAGCGCTCGCAAGCTCTCTTGATCTGAGTATCGGGTTTGAAAAAAAATGGGATAAAGATAATAAGTCCAAGGGCTGGGAGATTGCACTAGAAGTTACGCAAACGAAGTCATTCGAAGTGGAGGCAGGCATCGTGAATGTAGCGGTAGAGAAGTCCAAGCGGCTTGGAAAGCTGAAATATGAACAGGATGCGAGTGGAGCAGGGTCCATTGCAGGGGAACTGGCGGGGCACGAAATAGGTTAACATTTGCTAGGAGTGATCGTAGTCATGTCCAATCAACAGAAGTATACGGGAGATACAAGCATTACTACAGAGCTGCCGATAAATTTCCATACGCTGACGGGAGAGTCTGTGCCTGCTGTCTTGCGGAAAGTTAATTTTCAAAGCTTCGAGGACTCGCTTTCTTGTCAGATGATGATCGAGGTTAGCGGCCAAACTTATCAGGATATTATGGAGAACGAGTGGTTTAACCTGTTCGCCAGCATGAGGACAGGCAGCAGCGCGGCTATGGATGATAATCAACCTGTAGAAGTTCATGTCGCGCTAAGGCCAAGCTTGACGAAGCTGGCTGCTCAGCACGGATTCGATGCAGAAGCTATATTTGATAGCGTGCGCTCAAGTACGGAGCCAACGAGCAAGCTGCTGAGCTTAGATCATACCRAGTGCTGGCTTGCGCTGGAATTAAAGCAAAGCGTTGTTTTGCCTGAAGCGTTGAAGGATGAAGGCGTCTTAAAGATGGGATTCAGGACGGCATGGGCTGCAGAAATGGATCAAGAAATTTCAGTACCCGAAGAGCCTTCTATTGCAAATGGGGCTTTAAATGAGCATATCACATCATTTCTAACGGACAATGAACTGAAATATGAGGTTATAGACGATCAACTGTATAAGCTTATATTTACTAGTAGAGGCGAAAGCTGGGTTGGTCTCATTCGGATTGAGGAGGTCCAGGATTATTGTGCGGTTTATTCCGTCTATCCGGAGCTCGTCCCTGAGCATCAGCGTGAGGAGCTTGCCTTGTTATTATTGAACGAGAACATGGACCTCCTCAGTGGCAGCTTCGAGCTGGATGATGAGGATGGCGAGCTAAGATTCCGATCCTCCTATTATGCCGGGAAAACGTATGATTCTGAGGTATTCAGCAGAATACTCGGCAATCACCTTGAAGCGGTAGAGTCTTATTTCTCTGAAATTCGTGAAGTGCTTAAACGCTAATATCATCGATAACCAAAGGGCTGTTTGCAGGAAGGGTGTACCCTCCCCTGTGCAAACAGCCTTTTTTGTGTTTATTTTGTATGTTGTTCGCGGTACTGAGCGGGTGAAATGCCGTATGTTTTTTTGAACAGGGTGAAGAAATAGGTTGTGTTGAGCACGCCGACACTTTCGCTGATGACTGCAATGGAATCATTTGTTGTCGTAAGAAGCCGTGTAGCTTCCTCCAGCCGAATTTTCTTTAAATAATCATTAAACGACAGCTGCGTATGGCTGCGGAACAGCTTGCCGAGGTAGCCGGAAGATAACTGTACGGTCTCCGCTATCGTTTCAATGCCCAGATCAGACTCGTGATAATGCTTATGCAAATAAGCGCAAACCGATTCAATCAACGTGTCTGTTTTGGTCGTTTGCTTCTTGTCCATCATGAGGCCGATAAGGGTACAGAAGTGACGAAGCAGCGAGTGAACCTCTTGAAGCGTTTCCTGCTTCTGCAATTGGTTAACCGTATCGTAATATTCTTTGGAATATTCCTGCATAATGGGCAACGCACCGTCAAAATCACGCAAAAGGGCGTTCAAAAGCTGATTTGCGCTGGAGATGGCTTGATAGTAGCTCATCTCGCCCAGCTGCTTCATAAACTGATCAAGTGCTTGATTGACCTTGTCATTGTGGTTTAAACGAAGCTCCTCGCATAGCTTCTTCTCAGCTGCTGCAGGGTACACACTTGCTTGCTGCATGACCTTAACAACCATAGCTTCATGAATAATAGCCTGATGTCCGTAGAAGAAACGATACTTGGCGTATTCCTGTGCCGATTCGAAGGAACGATCAATTTCATATTTGTCTTTAACCGTTTCTCCTAAGCTGAACGTAACCGTAAATTTGAAATAGCTGTAGATGATTTCTTGAATTTCGCCAAGTGTTAATAAGATATGCTCGGGCACGGAAGGCGAATCCAGAAACAATAAAATGGCTAGTGTCTGCTCATCGACAACGATTGTTTCGTTTTTCGCGTGTTTCTGAAGCAGCTCATTCGTAATATTACTGACAGAGAAGCGGAAAAGTCCCTGTTTCGTCTGATTGTTATGCTGCGCAAACTCCGTAAACCGATCAATTTGCGCGACGATAACGACATAATTCGAGCTGGTAAAATACTCATTAATCGCGGATTGGATCATATGTGTCGCAGATAAGTCATGCAGCGTTCCATGCAATAAATGCTGAAGATAGGTTTTCTTTAGCACCGGCAAAGACTGCTTCTGCTCCAGTTCAACCATATTCGCTTGATCAATCACGTTGGAGAAGGCCTCAGAGAGTAGTGCAAATTCATTTTGATTTTGCTCAGCAAGCGGTTTTTTGTTGCCCGTAACCTCATGCACTTTCTTAATTAGACGGCCAAGCGGATTGTACAGTTTATTTGTGGCAAAAAAAGCTGTTAATGCACCAAGCGCAATAATGACCATAGCAATCAAGCCCGTGAAGGTTCTCAATACGGAAATATCCGAAATAAGCAGTCGGTACGGCTTAACGCTGACAAAATACCAATTAAGCTGGTTTGATTTCACAAAGGTGACCAGCTGTTTCGATCCGTTCACTTTAGCTTTGAAATGCCCCGCATTCATGGACGAATTCAAAATTCGTTCGATATGGGGCATCGATGCGAAGCTTTGCATGAACTGGTTCGCATCGGTATGGGATAATACAAGCCCGTCTGCATTCATGACAAATACATCATCGTTAGCACTGCTAATCGCTTTGATCGTGTTCAAAATATACTGTTCATCCACATGGATGGTGATAGCTCCTTTGTATGCAGAGGTAAGCGCATAGTTTGGACGCAAAATCGCAGTGAGCACATGTTCCGGCTTGCTTGTGCTTGGAGCGTTTGGCATACGAAGCTGGTTTGCGAACAGCTCCATATACTGCAAGTGATTGATATCCGTAATTCGCTCCCTCTCCATATCATTTAACACATAGGTTGTCCCCGCCGTGTTCAAATACCGCTTCGTATGATCGTTATAAATGCCAATGTATTTAATGAACGGATAAGTGGACTGGATATCCAGAAGAATATCCATCGCGTCACGATCCTGAACATAATCATGTTCTTTATTCATCAGTACGGTGATGATTCGATTATTGCTTAACAAATGGTTGCCTATCGTTTCGATTTGCTCATGGACGATGCTGGAGGTATAGCTCGTTTGCTGCAGCATGGAAATGACGTTTTTGCTGATCGTCTCTTCCGTTTTGGAAGCAAAGAAAAAGTATAAGGTGCTGCTGACAGCTAGAACAGCGAGAGCGACGAGTAGGATGTAATAAATCAACATCTTGCGGTAAACGGAATAATTAAATAATTGCTTCCATTTCATCGGGCCTGTCTCCTTACTCCGTTAATAAATGAATCGCTTACATCGTTTATTTAGAAAACTTTAAAATACATCCTTCTTTAATGCAACGTTCTTTCGCTTTATTAGCAAAAATTGAAGGTTTAACTGATTTTTATAGTCCCAAAAAGCCTTGATTTTAAAGGGTTTATCAAGATTTTAACTATTCAGCGATACTTGCCGCGGCGCATACTGAAATCACCGAAAACAAACAAATCATCATGAAGGGAGATGCTGCTGTGAGTAAGGCTAAAGGTCAACGGCAAAAGCGATACACTTTTTTTACCGACATTAAGCGAAACAAGGTTTCATATTTGCTCGTCTTGCCGGCGATGCTTTACACATTCGTATACGGTTATATGACGCTGCCTTATATGGTTATCGCTTTTCAAAAGTTCAATTATACAAAGGGCATCTTCGAGAGCGACTGGGTAGGATGGAAAAACTTCGAGTTTTTCTTCAACTCAACGGCTGCTGCGATGGTCACTTGGAACACGATTAAGCTGAACTTTTTATCTATTTTATTTGGGACGATTGTCGCGTTGGCATTTTCTATTCTACTGAATGAAATTCGCTCACGCGTATTTAAGCGAGTATCGCAATCGACGCTGTTGTTCCCGCATTTCTTATCATGGATTATCGTCAGCTACATCGTCTACAGCTTGTTTGCAACCGAGCATGGCCTTATCAACAACATGTTGGAGACGTTTGGTTTTGATACGCACAATTGGTATTCCGATCCTAAGCCATGGACATGGATTTTGGTCGGGCTCAGCATCTGGAAAGAGACGGGCATGTCCGCCGTCATCTATTTAGCAGCGATTACAGCAATTGATGATTCCTTGTATGAGGCCGCAAAAATCGATGGAGCCAATCGCTGGCAGCAAATTAAATCCATTACGATTCCAATGTTGATGCCGACGGTATCTATTCTAACGCTGCTTGCGATCGGCAAAATCTTTTACTCCGATTTCGGAATGATCTACGCCATTATCGGCGACAATGGCATGCTTTATTCGACAACGGATGTTATCGATACGTATACGTTCCGAACGCTTCGTACATCGGGCAATCCTGCAATCGCAATGGCAATTGGATTGTATCAATCGGTCGTTGGATTTGTGCTTGTTCTATCTGCCAACTGGATTGTGAAGAAATTCAATAAAGATAGCGCGATGTTCTAAGGAAAGGAGGGAATGTGCTTGAAAAAAATAGATGTATTTCAAATCGTTAATACGATTTTTGTATTGTTGTTCGCACTGCTTTGTACGCTTCCCATCCTGCTCGTTCTCATCGTGTCTTTCTCGGATGAGGAGTCTATCCTGAGAAAAGGCTACAGCTTTATACCGGATCACTTTTCACTAGAAGCCTACAAATCGGTATTCGGCAGTAATGATCAGCTGCTGCAAAGCTATGGGGTTTCCATCGGCGTAACGGTTATTGGTACTTTAGCGGCAGTCGTCATCACAGGAATGGCCGGTTATATGCTTGCCAATCGACAGGTTCGTTACCGCAATCCAATCGCGTTGTTTTTCTTCATCACGATGCTCTTTAACGCAGGCCTTGTGCCTTGGTACATGATGAATGACCTTCTAGGGTTCAAAAACAATCTGCTTGCCCTTATCGTACCGACTTTAATATTCAGTCCCTTTAATTTGTTTCTCGTACGCAATTTCATGCAGGAGCTGCCTGAAGCTCTACTAGAGAGCGCAAGAATCGACGGAGCAAGCGATGCCTATATCGCATTCCGCATCGTATTTCCATTATCCTTGCCGGTACTGGCAACGATCGCTTTATTTTACGGATTAGGCTACTGGAACAATTGGTTCAACGCGATCATGCTGGTCGACAAAGAAAGCTTGTACCCTTTGCAATATTTATTGTATAAGCTGCAATCCGAGATCAATATGGTGAACCAGATGCAGGGCTTGGTCACTTCCAACATAACGATTCCAACCGAATCATTCAAAATGGCGGTAGCTATCATAACCATTGGTCCTATCGTACTGCTTTACCCGTTCCTGCAGCGTTTTATTATCAAGGGTCTTATCGTTGGAGCAGTCAAAGGATAGATATGTCGCCTTAGGGCCATATATAATTAAAGATTCAGAGAGGGGTTAATCAAGATGAACAACAGGAAGATGCGCTTCATTCCGGCAAGCTTGGTTATTGTTATGATGCTCGTTCTTATGATGGCTTGCAGTAATGCGGGAGACAAAGCGGGTTCAAATGGCAACGCCAGTGGAAATGAAGGAGATAACGCTGAAGTATTGCCGCTGAAATACGTGATTCCGGGTACAGCCAAACCTCATACCGATGAGGTTGTTCAAAAAGTAAATGAAAAGCTGAAGGCTGACGGCGTTAACGTTAAGCTGGAAATAAATTTTATCCCTTGGGATGCTTGGGATCAGAAAACCAACCTAATGCTGAGCACAGGTGACGAGTTCGACATGCTTCATGTTATGGAGAACAGCTCCGTCCCTACAGGCTCCTATGTTGGGCGAGGCGCGCTTCAGCCACTCGATGAGCTCATTGACAAGTATGGTCCAGAGCTGAAAAAAATCATTCCTGACTACGCATGGGATGCCGCAAAGATCGATGGTAAAATCTATTCCGTTCCGGCTGTATGGCGCTTTGAGACCTCAGGCAGCGGTGAGATGGGTACGCTTGGCTTCCGCCAAGATTTGCTCGATAAAGTAGGCATGCCTTTCCCAAAAACGTCGGACGAGCTTATCGCAACGGCTGAGAAGATGCAGCAAGCTTCCGACAAGAAATTATATATTCAAACGGAAACCGATGTTACGCCAGTATTTTTACACCGTACGTACGATTCATGGCCATTTTTTGTAGATTACCGCGAACAAATCATTAAGGTTGATCAAGCGGGCAATATAAGCTCGTGGCTCGAGAGTGAAGAATTCAAAAAGGATGCAGAGTTTTTCCGCCAGCTTTATGAGAAAAAGCTGATTAACCCTGATATTTTGACGTATAAGAAGGAAGAGCGCGACAAAGCCATGACACTGGGCGATTTTATTTACAGTACGAACGGCGCTTTGTACTCTTCGATCGCAATTGCGAGAAATAATCCAGAAGCAAAAGTAGGCGAGGGTTATTTGGCAGAAGAGAAACCGCTGCTTCAATACTTGGCATTCGGAAATACAAATGCAGTTCCAATTACATCGAAGCACCCAGAAGCAGCTATTATGTTCTTGAACTGGCTGTACAGCAACAAGGATAATCACAACCTGTTCCTATATGGGGAAGAAGGCACGCACTACAAAGCGGTAGGCGAGCGTACGGCAGAATTTATTCGTGACGCGAATGATGAATCGTATTATTTTGATTCGTGGATGATCGGCAACATTAACTACATGTTGTTTGATGTTAAAACGCCGGAAGATTATTTGAAAATGCAAACGACAGAGCCATCGAATCCAGTTGAATTCTCACCAGTTCTTGGTTTCCGCCTAAATACGGAGCCGATTGCTGTTGAATATGCGAATGTGCTATCCGAAGTGAAATCGAAGATCATTCCAATTAAAATGGGCGTGGTATCCTATGATAAATACTTCCCGGCAGCTCTTCAAAGCTTAAAGGCTGCTGGATTAGACAAGGTTGTCGCTGAATATCAGAAGCAATTTAAAGAATGGCAGGCACTCCAGAAGTAAGGTTAGCGATGGGTAAAACAAAAAGAAGGAGGGCAGCTGCCCTCCTTCTTCTTGTTTGTGTATATTAGTAAGCTAGTGCGAACAAACCGTGAATATGCGACAGGTAACGAACGTTGCTTGCTTCCTTCATTAGGGAAGCAGGCAAGCCCTTAAGCTGAGTTGCGTTGCCTCCGATTGTACCTACGCCATCTTTGCGGCCAAGGCTGCCTAGTGTTCCGGAGAATACAGGTACAAACTTATCCATAACTCCGCCTTTGATTTGAACCGCTAGGTTGTAGCCTACCGTTTCGCCCATTTGCCAAGCAAGCTGAGCTGTTGGAGGGTAAGGACGTTCGCTGCCTTCTGGGAATACAACTGCGCAGTCGCCAGCAAGGAATACATCAGCATGTGAAGTCGATTGAAGCGTTGGTGTAACAAGTGAACGACCACGGTCTTCTGCAAGACCGCTGCTGCCGACAACTGGATTACCTTTAACGCCGCCAGTCCAAATGATTGTGCTGGATTCAATCGTACGTCCGTCTTTAAGCGATACGGAGCTTTTTGTCGCTTCTGTAATCGCTACGCTAGTGATGAAGTTAACGCCGCGTTTCTCAAGGCTTGTTACAGCGCGGTCGATCAATACTTTCGGGAAGATTGGCAGAACGGCAGGGCCGGCTTCTACGCAATAAAGCGAAATATCATTGAAGTCGATGCCTTTGCTGCGGCAAATCTCAGGAAGTCTGTCAGCGAATTCGCCAACAAGCTCAACGCCAGTCAAGCCGCCGCCGCCGACAACGATTGTTGCGTCAGCTTTGTTGCCTGATTTTTTGTAAGCGTCAAGACGATCTTCAACATGCTTGCGGATTTTGTTAGCATCAGCAACGGATTTAAGAACAAGGCTGTTCTCTTCCAATCCTGGAATGCCGAAGTAGTTCGTTTCACTTCCAAGTGCTACAACAAGAGTGTCGTACTTTTGCACTTGTCCGCTTTCAAGAACCACTTGCTTCTCGTTAGGTTTAATTTCTTTAACCGAGTCAACGATGATGTTAACTTGTTTGTCGCCTAGAAGCTTGCTAAGCGGTAGAGCAACCGCTTGCTCAGCAATTGTGTCCCCAGCAAGTCTGTGCAGCTCAGTAATGATTTGGTGAGTTGGAAAACGGTTTACGATTGTGATGCTAGCTTCTGCTGCAGTCAAATGTTTGCGTGCTGTTAGAGCAGTAAGAAGACCGCCATAACCGCCACCAAGAATTAGTATTTGCTTCGACATGTTCATCCTCCGTTCGTTCTATACGTATTCGGTGTATTATACTTTATCGTTTTTGCGTTCAGACAAAACACTAAGGAAAGCTTGAGCGAAACGAAGCGTTTTTTGAACTTCCGGATCTTTAAGCATTTTCAACATAGCGAATAGGCCAACAGAAGAGTTAGCCGCTTCTTGCGAGCGCTCGCCAGCTTCAATAGCTGCTGTTGCGATACCTTTTGCTTTCTCTTGAACCGGTTTAACGAATTCACCGATACCTTGAGCGAAATCGTTGATCAACACTTTGTCTGTAGCGATGTTTTGTGCAAAATCATAAGCTTTGGTCATTAGAGTAACCATTTCAGCTAATTTAGGCAGGCTGTCCACGAGTACAGTTAGAGACTCTTGAACCTCCGGCTTCATCAATTGATCAAGTACATCCAACGTTTGTTTTTCTTCGACGAGGCTAGCTGCAACCTCTTGTCCAGCAGATGGTTGTGACATAATAGAATGTCCTCCTTTACGTAAATTTGAAAGTAAGTTGTAGTCTCAATTGTGTCAGCCGCTAAAGCCTAAGATGCATCCTGAAAGATTGTTACACTTTTCACATAGTTACTCGAAAAATGTTTATACGGACGTAACAGTCTTATTTCTGCATGAGGCAGAAGGATGTGAATGCGCGTATGACGTAATCGGATTAAACCCTTTGTTTCTATTCTACATCGTTTTCACCAAAAGTTAAAAAGAAATTTATTGCTTTCGGTAAAAAGATTTGGAATATTGCTGGCATTCAGGCATATAGCTGCTGTTCGTTGATTAATCATCCAATTTATGGATATTAAATTGGATGATTTAATGTGATTTCAAACGCTTTATCGTTCAACAAGCGTAAATGAAGCGCAATTCAGTTATGATAATAAAAAACAATGATTAAAAACATACATAAAAGGAGTTTTAATATGCAGCCCTATACGCAAAGAGTCGTATCCATTATTAAGGCGATTCCGGAAGGCACCGTAATGACCTATGGGCAAGTCGCAGAGCTGGCTGGCAATCGCAGGGGGGCAAGGCAGGTTGTCCGTGTTCTGCATTCGCTAAGCGGCATTTATAATCTTCCCTGGCACAGAGTTGTTAATGCAAAAGGGGAGATATCGATTCAAGAGGAGGAATCTCGTTACATGCAGATCTTTTATTTAAAAGAGGAAGGTGTTTCAGCGAGCGAGGACGGGCGAATTGATTTGGAAAAATACCGCTACAATCCGGAAAGAGAAGAAGAAAGATGACCTTGCCCGGATGAAAATTATGCTTCTTCGCGGTTAAACGGCTGCGATTAACTTTTTCTAATGAGGCCCCATTTGAAACCCCGTATCCGAACCTTTATTATGGTATAGACCATTCGGAAGGGAGAGAAAGAACATGACATCAGAAATTACACCGGGAAACGTTAGAAACTTCACTGTTTCCACCGAAATCTTTTATAACCAAAGCTTGGATATTTATTCGCAAATGATTTATATCGTACTCAGCTCAAGCACGGCGGATTCCGCATCGCTCACCTTAGACGAGGTTGCCAAAAAAGGCCGTATGACGACAAAACTTGCAATAAAAGCGATGCAAGCCTTAGTTGACGAGCAGCTAATCCCACATAAATTGTTCCGTAAAATGATCGGTGAATTCCAGGATGATCGCTTATCTTGGGCAGCCAAAGGGCTGCTCACGTATTGCAAGGAGCATAAAAACATTACATTGCCTGAGCTCTTAGCACTATCAGATCAATCTGGCGAGGATGAGGTTAGCATTCGGAAGGCATTGATGGAGCTGGAGAGAAACGGTTATTTAGAGGAATTTACGGAATTGAACAAACTGATGCACGGATAATCGAAAGAATATGAAAAAAGCCATCAACGTCCTCAGCAAACGGAAGCTGCGTTGTTGGGCAAATATAAGCTAAGTAGAAGCAAATAAAATATTTCCTTCTATTTTGAAAGAAGCAGGACCTCCACAGCTGTTGCGCTGTATAGGTCCTGCTTCTTTTTTTGTTTATTGGCGGTCAATTATACAGCACTATTCTTTCGTTAATTTCTCTAGAATAGCGTCGCCTTTTGTTCCAACCATGACATACGCAAAGCGGGCATTTTGCTCCGTTTCCAGCCCAGTGCCTTCGGGTACAAAATAAGATTCTATGCCGTACTGGATGTTTCTCCAGCCGCTAGTGGAACCGTTAATAATGATTTCCTTGTCAGCTAAAGGCTCACCTTTTTTATATAAACGATCCAAGTTGTATACGCCGCCCGCACCTTGTTGAAGCACGACCTTAATTCGGCTGTTGCTTGGACGTCTTTCCAGTTCCTGAGCGATGTGATCTGGCGGTGCCGAAATATTGTATTGAAGYGCTACATAATCGCCTTGCAAAATGGATCGTGGATCAAGCGGCACGATGGCCAGCTTAATCGGAGTGCCGCTCGAGAGCAATATTTCGCTTACTGCGGCATGGTAACCGACATAACCGAGCTGCAGCACTACCACGATAGCAATGAGAGCGGGGCTTCTGCGCAGCAATCGGCTGAATGAGTCTGCTTGCTCAGATACTGCTGCGCGTGTTCTATAGGCGTAAATATAAGTAGCTGCTATGATAATCACGCCAAGCAGAGCGAGCGTAATCGACTTGTGCAATAACGTCCAGAACAAGTCGTAATATTTGAACGCAAGGAAGATGAACCAGAATACGAAGCTAATTGCTGCTTCAAGAGCTTGGCTGCGCCTAACAAATAGAAAGGCTGCGATCGTAACTACAATGAAATTCAATATATTAAATAGCTCATATGAGTAAGGGAAAATGTTATCCATGAAGGTTAGCCAAAATAGAAGCAGCAAAGTAAAGAACCAACCGCATTCTCTTACATGAATCTTGAATGCGCCTTCCCTAAGCAGATGGTGACTTGCGTAAATGACTGCATTGAGCGACGTTACGATGAACACGATGAAGGAAGCCGCATTATGAACAGATCCAAATAACTGAAACAGAAGAATAGCGATATTGATATTCAGTAAGGTGTAGATAAAGAAATGCGGTACCCTTCCTTGCCATTTGAACCATCCGACAAGCAGTACCGCTATGAAAAAAATAGACAAGGCTGAAGTATCAATCCAAGCGGTCGAGATAAGTCCAGCTATATATCCAATCGTAAGCACGGTGTAGCGTACAGCCGTATTTAAGCGCGTCAGCAGCAGTGTTGGAATAATAAACAGCAGTGACAGGACAAATAAAATGTTTTCGGGCGGGACTTCACCAGAGGCTAATAGTACTAAGCCTACTAAGGAGATACTGCCAATCAAAACACCGATTACGGTAACGATTGTGAATGCGATTTTGCCAACAAGAGTGCTCTTATGTTCTTCTGATGGATGGGATGCTTGGTCAGCTGGGTCATTAGAGCTTGACTGATGCTTGCCGAGCTTGTTTAAGTAACGGAAGAAAAAGACGTTGGCTGTAAGTAATAAAGCGACAAAGAGGAGTCCAAATATAAAAAATAAGGTGGAATAATGCTCGGACATCAGCTCAAAATATTTAAATACAGCGAAAGCGGAAGCAGCCAGCGCGTTAAGGGTAAGCATCATTTTGTCCAGACGCACTTGGGCGAAATAATAGAATCCGAACGCGATTGCCGCAGCGCTTGCGACGTTCATCCATGCGCCATAATGTTCGTATAGATCGGAACTTGTCAAGACGAGCAAAGAAATATGAAAGACAATAAAGCTAATATATTTAAGCGGCGCTGATGCGAGACGTTTGGCTTCTATTAATGCGAATAAAATAAGATTGATAAGCGCAAATAACCAGCCAATCAGCAAAATTTCTTGGTCGCTATGGACGATGGAATACGCGCTTGGGAAAAAGTATTGCCACAGGGTTAGATGAACGAGTATATAGGCAAGGATATAAAAAGGATTAAAGCGGGTAATGAACGCAAGCAGCAGGGCAGGAATGGACCAGACGAGAAACAGCTCATAGGTGTCTGCATGCGAATTATATATTTGATTTAGAAGGGCAACCGCCACGCCAAACGCGACACAGCCGCCGACTAGAAAAGTAACAGACAAAAAATAGTGATGCCCAAGCATTATTTTCATTTTGGAAAATACGAAAGCAGCGCCATAGAATAACACCATGATGCCGGCAGACGCGAGAATTTTATCGGCGCGGACCAGGCCGCCCCAGTTCGCCGCGAAGAAATAGATGATGGAAGCAAGCAGAAGTGAAACGCCCATTAGAAATCCAACACGCGCAACATTTAATCGAAGCATAGCACTCACAAGCCTTTCTAGTTGATCTGGCTTTTATTATAATGACCCAATCCAAAGTGAACTAGTACTCACTTTTTGTAGTACTGCCTTGCTTAGAGCGAAGCAAGCTCTTATACGATATAACCCGATTTAGCGGTTGATCTAACAAATAATTTTTGAAAGCTGGGCTGTACAAAGGTTTATGAATCAAATGGGCCGTTAATATGCTATTCTTAAGGTTACGAAAGATTTAACTACTAAAGTGCGGAAGAGGTCTATAGATGAGTGAAATAAAGTTTGCGGATTATGCGTTAAGCCAAGAAATCGTTCGAGCGTTGGAGAGTTTGTCCTACGAAACGCCAACGGAGGTGCAGCGCGAGGTTATTCCGGTTGCGCTTGAGCAAAAGGATTTGGTCGTTAAATCACAAACAGGCAGCGGCAAGACGGCAGCCTACGGTATTCCATTATGCGAGCTGGTTGATTGGAACGAAAACAAGCCTCAGGTGCTTGTGCTGACGCCAACGAGGGAGCTGGCACTGCAAGTCAACGAGGACATTACAAATATCGGCCGCTTCAAGCGGATCAAATCGATGGCCGTCTACGGTAAAGCGCCTTTCCATATCCAGAGAGCCGAGCTTAAGCAAAGAACGCATATGGTCGTAGGGACGCCTGGACGCGTACATGATCACATTGAGCGTGGAACACTTCCCATCGAACGAATCAAATATTTAGTCATCGACGAAGCGGACGAAATGCTGAACATGGGCTTTATCGAGCAGGTACAAGCTATTATTGGGCAGCTGCCTACGGATCGAGTGACGATGCTGTTCTCTGCAACGTTCCCTGAGGATGTAGCTAAGCTAGCGCATAGATATATGAACACTCCTGTACAAGTAGAGATCAAGGCAGAGGGACTTACGACTGCTACGATTGAGCACTCGGTTATTGAGGTGAAGGAAGCAGATAAGTTTAAGCTGCTCCAAGACGTGATGATCGTCGAAAATCCGGACAGCTGTATTATTTTTTGCCGGACACAGGAGAATGTGGATCAAGTGTTCAGACAAATGGCGGAGCTCGAATATCCGTGCGACCGCATCCATGGCGGCATGGAGCAGGATGAGCGTTTTGAAGTAATGAATGCGTTCCGCAGAGGGCAATTCCGTTATTTGGTTGCAACGGATGTTGCAGCTCGAGGCATTGATATTACGAATATTACGCATGTCATCAACTTTGATATTCCGCTGGAGAAGGAAAGTTATGTTCATCGTACGGGCAGAACGGGACGGGCTGGCAAAACGGGTAAAGCGATCACCTTCGCAGCATCTAAGGATGCAAGGCGCCTAGCTGAAATAGAAGGCTACATCGGATTTAGCATTAACAAAGCGAAGGCGCCATCCGAAGAAGCGGTTGACCTTCGCAGAGAAGATTTTGAACAGAAGCTCAATATTGGTCCTGTTCTCAAAAAAGACAAGCGCGAGCAGCTGAACAAGCAGATTATGAAGCTTAACTTTAACGGCGGCAAGAAAAAGAAGCTTAGAGCGGTCGATTTTGTCGGAACCATTGCCAAAATAGAAGGCGTGTCCGTGGAAGATATTGGTATTATTACGATTTTGGATAATGTTACCGATGTTGAAATTTTGAATGGCAAAGGCTCGCTAGTGCTGGAGGTTATGCGAAATACGACAGTGAAGGGCAAGCAGCTGAAGGTTCGCAGAGGGAATAAGTCTTAACTAACAGAGCGGATTCAAACTAGGGAAATAAAGCGGAATCCTCCATGAAACAAGATAGGGGGATCATCGTGGAAAGCTTCATCTATCAGAATGTATTGCTGGTCGTGGCAGCTATCGTGCTGATTGCCTTGCTGTCCATCGTATATGCAAGCTGGCGGAACGGGATATCGCCTATGCCTTCCTCAGCGCCGGTACGGCGCGTTGTAGTTGATGAGATCAGACGGCTGCAAAGCCGCGGCGTTATGGTGGAGGCGGGCTCTGGCTGGGGTACGCTCGCGCTTCAAGCGGGGAGAACCAGCAGAAACCTGCGAATCATCGGGATCGAAAATTCAGTTATCCCCATGTGGATATCTTTTATGGCTGCGAAACTCGAAAATCGAACGAATGTATCGTTTAAAAAGGGCGACTTGTACACATATTCGTACCGGGATGTGGATATGGTTGTGTGTTACCTCTATCCGGGCGCGATGCGGCGTTTAGGTCTTATTTTTCACGAGCAATTAAAGCCGGGTGCACATGTCATAAGCGTATGTTTTGCGCTGCCGGACTGGGAGCCTGAGCGTACTCTTATTTGCCGTGATATGTATCGGACGAAGGTATATGTATACAAGGTAAAGTAAACATCATAGAAGGAGGAGCAAATGATGGAGATGGAATTGAAGGAGCAATTTGGCCGCATCGATATTTATTTATTTGATCAGCTGCTAAAGGGATCACTGACAAAGGATATGCGCATTCTTGATGCAGGCTGCGGCTCAGGGAGAAACCTAACGTATTTGCTTCGCAGCGGCTATGACGTATTTGCAATCGATCGATCAGAGACGGCTATTCAAGAGTTGCAGCGGTTAGCGGACTTGATAGCTCCTAAATGGGCGAAAGAGCAGGCACGCGTGGAAGCGGTAGAGCAGATGAGCTTCGCCGATGCCAGCTTTGACTTTATTATTAGCAGCGCGGTTCTGCATTTTGCCGATAATGAGGAGCATTTTGATCAAATGGTTGACGAGCTCTGGCGCGTGCTTAAGCCAGGCGGGAAGCTGTTCGCTAGGTTGGCCTCCTCCATTGGCATGGAGTCCCGTATGCAGCCGCTTGGTGAAGGACAATATCTGCTTCCTGACGGAAGCAGACGTTTTCTGGTTACGGAGGAAAAACTGCTTGGAATGACGGCAAAGCTGAGCGGGCATTTATTCGAGCCGCTCAAAACCGTTATCGTGGCAGACAAACGCTGCATGACTACTTGGTGTGTAGAAAAATCAGGCTAACACGCTTGATTACAAATGAAGCCACCAAATACCAGCGCATTCGGGCAGGTGGACGAGCTTGTCCCGCGCTACCCTGTCTGCTAATTCATCGCTAAAGAAGAAACGTGTTAATTGCTCCGCTTGTTCCACATTGTCAAAGGCATAATCCGTTCGTATCCATTTGTGCGAGAAACCATAATCCTGCTCGAGTGCAGCGTAATATTTTTTCAAAAAGTCAGGCGGGTTTGGTGTTTCGAAGCCAGTGCCCATCGTCTCAAAAATAATAATGGTTCCGTTACCGCGGAGCACACGTYTCATTTCGCTCATAACCTGCCGTATGTTCTGCTCCCAGTTCGGTAGATTATCGCTGCCTAAGTAACAAATACTCCAGCCGGAAACGATGAGATCCGCGCTTTGGCTCGCAAGAGGCAGCTCGCGATGATCAGCAGCCTGCGTTCTCCAATTCGTATAGCCAGCAGAGCGTAATCGTTCTGCCGCTACGTGCAGCATAGGTTCAAATGCATCAAGCGCAACAATCGTTTTGGCCTGATCGGCTAGTACGGCAGTCAGTCTGCCGGAGCCGGCACCAAGATCTACAATATCCAATCCTCTAATTGGTCTTATCTCTTCGATCCAATGCTGCACGCTCGGCTGCTTCGCGATTAATTCATGATAACGCGCCGCTTCCTCCTTATAAATCACATCATGGTCTGGCATTGCAATTCCTCCTCAGTAGGGTTCAAAATGATTCATCCCTAGCTTAAAGGTATACGTAACGGAAAGGTCAATAGCCATGTTCTAAACGGTTCACGTGCGACCAAGCTTCTATTCAGCAGTCACAAATGTATATTCACTTAGGTTATGGATTACGTCATCATTTATGGCAATATCCAGCTGCTTCAACGCGAGTAAAACAGAGCCGACTACAGGCGGGAATTTAGGCTGAACAACGGTGTAGCGCTTGTTGTTTCCTTGCCGAAGCTGCTCGCCCAGCTCGCGAATAAAATAAGGGCTGTTTGCAACGCTGCCTGTGAAGGTAACAGCAACCTCATCACTATAGAAGGAGGCAGCAATCATTTCAATGCCTACCTTGATTTGATCGATGGCACGGCTGCACACGCGGATAGCGAGAGAGCTACCACGTTCGGCGGCTTCTGTAACCGCAGGAGCGAACTTCCCAAACTGCTTATCTCGTGCACGGCGATCATCCACAAAGCCTTTTTTGGCTATATCAGCAAGCTGCTGGGCCGTTGAAACATCCCAATGAACAAGCATGGCTTCGCAAAGCTCACGGTCTGTATCATCACAATTGCCTGCCAGCATCTCATATACAGCGTCATAGGCAACAAATCTCGCTGCGCTAGCTGCATAATGGTGAAAATCATAGTTGCGAATCAATTGTCCGTCGTCCGTCATGCCTACGATAATCGAGCCCGTTCCAGCGATAACGACGATGCCTTGTTCGCCCATTAATGCGCCTCTATGAGCCGAGACCGCATCGTTCACATGCCACATCGGGCAGTTAAGTCCCGGAAGCTTTGTTAATGTCTGAATCCATTCGAGGTCAGATGGCGAATCGAAGCCTGCAATGCCGGCAACCAGTGCCAGCGCATGTTCAGGAGTTCGGCCAGCTTGCTGCAGTGCTTGGGCGATAGCGCCTTGCACATTTTCTGCTGCCATCTCGTCTTTGTAAATAGAGGCGGAGCCTCGTTCCAAATAAGAAAGCACATGTCCTCTATGGCTGCAAACCATGACGCGGGTATGAGTTCCTCCGCCGTCTATTCCAATCACAACCTGCTCTTCTTGCATATACATAGGCAGCTCTCCTATTCGTAGTGGCTTGTGAGGCGTCGAACGAACGCTTGGTCAAACTATCGCATTATTTTACCTCAATTTACCATATAGAGGAAGTGGCGGATTACAAAAAGTGAGAATGGCTTGCTTAAATACGCAGCGATAGCTTCGTTGTTTATATTGCGTTTAAACAGGCAAGGTAAAGTAGGAACTGTAGTGGAGAGAATAGAGAGATACAGGAGTGATACTGATGAAAAATAAAAATAGCAACGTTAAGCGATTCATAGGGCTGATTATGGAGACGAATCCCCCGAAGATGATGCTGTCTATTGCGGTTATTTTGAGCGTCATTACGACGCTAGTTAGCTTGACCATACCCCTATTCACGAAAAATATGGTTAATGGCTTCTCGCTGGGGTCATTGAGCACGGGGCAAATTGTCTGGATGGCGGCTGTCTTTATCGCGCAGGTTGTGTCTGGAGGCGTGTCTGTTTACCTGCTGCATTACAGCGGCAATAAGATCGTCTCGTCTATCCGGGAGCGGTTATGGAGCAAGCTGCTGCGCTTGCCAGTCCCGTATTATGACAACAAATCCTCCGGCGATACGATTAGTCGGCTGACTAATGATACAGCGCTGCTAAAGGGTCTTATTACGGAGCATGTAACTGGTTTTTTCACAGGCATTTTGTCCATTATCGGTGCATTGTCGATTCTTTTCTATATGAATTGGCAGATGACGCTTATCATGTTAACCGTCTTCCCTTTGGCCGCACTCATTATGGTGCCGATTGGACGGAAAATGTACAGCATATCCAAATCCACGCAGGCGGAGAACGCAAGATTTACTTCCGTCGTAAATCGTGTGGTGTCGGAGATTCGGCTGGTCAAAGCATCCGGCTCCGAGCCTGCTGAATATGAGCAAGGACGCGTCGGCATTCAGAATTTGTTTGGTTTTGGTTTAAAGGAAGCACGCATGCAGGCGCTTATTTCGCCAATCGTCACTTTTATCATCTTATTGCTGCTGGTATGCTTAATCGGCTTTGGCGGTGTTCAAGTATCATCAGGTAAGATGACTGCGGGTGAATTAGTCGCCTTTATTATGTACCTGTTCCAAATCATGCTGCCGATTACGCAGATCTCACAATTTTTTACGCAATTTCAGAAGGCAATGGGCGCGACGGACAGCATTATTGGTATATTAGAATCCGATGAAGAAGATCAAGATAATGGCAAGGAAGTAACTCAGATGGACCAGACCTTGCAGGTGGAAAATGTATCGTTTGCCTATAAGCCCGATGAGCCAATCCTGCGGGATGTGAGCCTGACGATTGAAGCGGGCAAAGTAACGGCACTGGTCGGCCCGAGCGGCAGCGGCAAAACGACGCTATTCTCGCTGCTGGRGAGGTTCTACGACCCGACATCCGGGGCGATTAGGCTTGGCGGAACGGACATCCGAGACGCGTCTCTGCGTTCATGGCGCAGCCAGATTGGCTACGTTTCGCAGGAGAGCCCGATTATCGCAGGCACGATCAAAGATAATTTATGCTACGGTCTGACGCATGAGGTGACGCAGCAGGAAATCGAGCAGGCTGCACGAATGGCTTATGCAGACGGTTTTATTGAAGCATTGCCTGAGAGCTATGAAACCGAAGTTGGCGAGCGCGGCATTAAGCTGTCGGGTGGTCAGCGTCAGCGGATTGCCATTGCAAGAGCGCTGCTGCGTGATCCGCAAATCCTTATGCTCGACGAAGCGACGTCTAATCTCGACAGCAAGTCAGAAGAAGTGGTGCAGGATGCGCTCAAAAATCTCATGATCGGACGGACGACTGTCGTTATCGCCCATCGCTTGTCGACGGTTGTTGATGCGGATTCGATCGTCTTCCTAGAGAAAGGCGTCATTACCGGGGTAGGAACGCATGATCAATTATATGCTAGCCATACCATGTATCGAGAATTCGCTAATGGACAGCTTCGAGTGAATAAAACGGCTTCTTAAGTAAGCAGAGAAGAGGGTGGAGAAATGGGCTATGTGCTGATTGCAGACGATGATCCGCATATTCGTGAGCTGGTTCGTGTTATTTTGGAGAAAGAGGCATTAAGCGTGCAGGAGGCTCCGGATGGGCAATCGGCGCTTGCTCAAATGGAAGTCTCTCCGGCAGATATGGTCATATTGGATATTATGATGCCGAATATGGACGGCTGGGAGCTGTGCCGTGAGCTGCGGGAGCAGTACGATATTCCGCTGCTCATGCTGACGGCCAAGGGAGAAATGGGCGATAAGGTACGAGGGTTCCACCTCGGAACGGACGATTATTTAGTAAAGCCGTTTGATCCCGCGGAGCTGACTGTCAGAGTTAAAGCGCTATTGAAGCGATACCGAATCGCGGTGTCGCAGCAGGTTTCCGTAGCGGAGATCATGCTCGATCGGCAGACTTATGAAGTGAAGATTCATTCGGATTATACGACGCTTCCTCCGAAGGAATTTGAGCTGCTGTTCAAGCTCGTTAGCCATCTAGGACGTACATTGACACGCAACCAACTGATCGAAGCAATTTGGGGCTATGATTTTGACGGCAACGAACGAACGCTGGATGTACACATCAACCGGCTGCGTGAGCGTTTTGTCGCTTGGGAGGTATCGATTAAGATCAGTACGATCCGTGGACTCGGTTATCGGCTGGAGGTACTTCAATGAATCGTAAAATGTCAAAATGGGAAGTTTCACTGCGTGTTGTAGGAGCTACGTCGATGGTATTCCTACTGAGCGGAAGTGCCTTCTCGCTGGCCTATTGGTTGACGAAGTGGTTTTACACGAGACATGAGGTCCGCTTTCCTGAATATATAGTGCAGCTGGTGAACTGGGGACTAGGCATTTTATTTATTATTGTGCTTTTCGCTATCGTTAATTTGGTGATACGACCGAAGCAGAGGGAAGTTTGGGTTGAAATGATCGATGCGCTAAAACGAATGGCAAAGGGAGATTTCAACGTGGCCTTGGATCGTGACAAGAAATTTCATGGCCAATTCGGGGACGTTATCCAGTCCATCAACGATATGGCGCATGACCTGAAGCAGGTAGAGCTGCTTCGCCAGGAATTTATTTCTAACGTATCGCATGAAATTCAATCACCTCTGACCTCGATACGCGGATTTGCGAGCACGCTGCAGCGCGAGGACCTTAGCCCTGAGGAGCAGCGTCATTACTTGTCGATTATTGAGCAGGAAACGACACGGTTGTCCAAAATTAGCGACAATCT
The DNA here is from genome assembly GCF_052113545.1 of Paenibacillus sp. TAF43_2. NCBI lineage: Bacteria > Bacillati > Bacillota > Bacilli > Caryophanales > Paenibacillaceae > Paenibacillus > Paenibacillus sp. TAF43_2. Next base: position 30,352 of record NZ_JBFRDK010000013.1, on the reverse strand, counting down.
GCTTAAGCTGACAACGCTCGAATCCGAGCAGCAGCAGCTGGACACGAAGCGATACAGGCTCGATGCGCAGCTTGAGAACATTGTACTCGCTAGCGAGCCTCAGTGGCTGGACAAAGCACTTGAACTTGAACTGGAGCTGGAGGAAGTAGAAATTTCGGCGAGCGAAGAGATGCTTAGTCAGGTTTGGGTAAACCTCTTTCATAATGCGATTAAATTTACACCTGCCAAAGGGAGCATTAAGATTGTACTGGAGCGCCTAGGCGATGAGGTCAAAGTAAAGATTACAGACACGGGTATTGGCATTTCTTCGGAGGATCAGCTCCGCATCTTTGAACGTTTCTATAAGGGTGACAAGCAGCGGACGAGAACGGCTGACGGCAGCGGATTAGGCTTGTCGATCGTCCATAAAATCGTTGAGCTCCACCACGGCAATATTCGTGTAGACAGCAGGTTGAATGAGGGTTCTTCTTTTGAGGTGACGCTGCCGCTTACTTAGCAGCCAGCTATTCATAGAAAGTGCCTTGAAATGACAACGAGTTCTGTTCTTCCATATATTACACTCGACTGTTTTGTTTCAAAATAGCCATATGAGGTTAATCATAGCTATATCGAATGACAGAGAGGGGCAAAAAAATATGGGTCTATTATGGACATTAATCGTTGGCGGAGTAATTGGTTGGTTAGGTGGTTTGCTTGTTGGGCGCGACGTACCGGGAGGAATTATCGGCAACATCGTAGCTGGCTTCATCGGAGCTTGGTTAGGTACGCTAATTCTTGGCTCGTGGGGACCGACGATGGGCGGATTTGCTCTCATCCCGGCTATCATTGGAGCTGTTGTAGTCGTGCTGCTGTTAAGTGCAATCTTGCGAGGAACACGACGCGCGTAGTCTAATCTTTACGTAAACTTGATAAAACCGTTGTTGAAGTAGTAACGTATACTTCAATAGCGGTTTTTCTGCGTGTAGATATTGATACGGCAAGGGGAGAGGTTAAAAGGCATGCTCATATTCGTTAGTATTATTGCGGTAGTCATAGTTGTTGTGTATTTGGTCCTCCAGTATTACCCTGCTTTTGGGGCAGCACAATCGAGGGAGCGGCGGCAGCAGTTAAGCCGTTCGAACCAATATGGCCGTAAAAAATTTATAAATGCGATTCCTACAGCCATGGATACGACAACAAGCGAGAAGCTGAAGCTGCTCGTTCAATTTATGAAAGGCAATAAGATGGCTAGGCCAAGCAAAGCGTTAGTCGTTGAGTCGATGAGTGAAGGATATGGTGCCGGGCAGCATCAGCCTAAGCTCACATGGTTTGGCCATTCTGCAGCTTTGCTTGCAATCGACGGGAAAACACTGCTGCTTGATCCGATGTTCGGCAAAGCGCCGTCCCCGTTCCCGTTTATAGGCGGTAAAAGATTCAGCGATAAGCTGCCGTTTGAGATGGAGCAGCTTCCGATGATCGATGCAGTACTCATTTCACATGATCATTACGATCATTTGGACTATGGCTCGATCGTAAAGCTTAAGGATAAGGTGAGACGCTTTATTGTGCCGCTTGGCGTTGCGCCTCATTTGGTAAGATGGGGAGTAGATCCATCCCTTATAGAGGAGCATGATTGGTGGGATGAGTTTTCTTATGAGGGGATTCAACTGGCTTGTACGCCAGCAAGACATTTCTCGGGTAGAAGTCTAACGGATCGCGATGCAACGCTTTGGTGCTCTTGGGTAATACATGGCCGAGAGGCACGCATCTTCTTCAGCGGAGATAGCGGCTATGGTCCTCACTTTAAAGAAATTGGCGACAAATACGGACCCTTCGATCTCACATTAATGGAATGTGGACAGTATGATGAGCGCTGGGCAGCTATCCATATGATGCCGGAAGAAACGGTACAGGCGCACTTGGACGTTCGCGGAAAGATTATGATTCCGATACACTGGGGTGCATTCACACTTGCCATGCATGATTGGACCGACCCTGTGGAGCGAGCGGTAAAGGCAGCTAAGGAGATGAAAACACGTATTTCGACTCCGAAAATCGGTGAGACTGTACTGCTTCAAGCGGCTGAGTATCCGTCCTCGGCGTGGTGGCGGTAGCATATATAGCTGAAATGCTTATAAGACATAGCAGGGGCTGTCTTCAAAGGTCTAAACATACCTTTAGAGACAGCCCCTGCTGTTATTATTTGATGCCTGAGATCGCGTAGTTCTCAATAATATGCTTCTGGAAGAAGATAAAGATGATAATGATAGGCACAACCATAAACGTTGATCCAGCCATCTGGAGCGCATAGTTGCCGCCGTATTGCCCTTTGAGCAATGACAGACCAACGGAGAGAGTGTAGAGCTTCTCATCGTTCGCGATAATAAGCGGCCAAAGGAAGCTGTTCCATCCGCCAATAAAGGCTAATATGCCCTGTACCGCAAGTATCGGCTTCGAAATAGGAAGCACGATTTGCATGAACGTCCGGAATTCACTTGCACCGTCAAGACGGGTTGCTTCCAGCAGCTCATCTGGAATGGTAGCCATGAACTGACGGAACAGGAATATACCGAAGGCGCCGACAAGTCCGGGCAGAACGATACCGATCATCGTATTCGTCAGATGCATTTCATTTAGGATTAGATAGACCGGAATCATCGTCACCTGACCAGGAATCATCATCGTAGCAAGTACGATATAGAACAAGTTATTACTGCCTTTGAATTTGTATTTCGCGAAGCCGAAACCAGCCATCGCATTCAGGAATAAGCCAATAAAGGAGAAGAAAACGATAATGAGCGTATTTTTCAAATAAACGCCAAAGTTCATATTCTCAAACAAGTTCTTGAAATTTTCCGTCGTGAAGCGTTCAGGCAGTAAGGTAGGCGGGATATTCTGAATCTCGCTCTCTGGTTTAAAGGAAGAAAGGATCATCCATACGAAAGGAAGGATGACCAATACCCCGCCGACCGCGAGGCATATGCCTAGTATCCACTTGAGCGCTTTTTCGCCTTTTGAGGCGCTTGACGCTTTTGCTTGCGAACTCATCCATTACACCTCCGTTTGGATTATAGATCCGTTTCTTTATTTTGAAATCTGAATTGTACGAGCGTAATAATAATGATTGCGATGAACAGGACAAATGATCCTGCTGCCGCGTATCCGAAGTTGCTAAGCTGGAAGCCGTTCCGATAAATAAACAGGGCCACAGATGTTGTGCTGTCCAGTGGACCACCGTCGGTCATAATGAATGGCTCTTCGAAAAATTGCAGCCAACCGATCATGGTAGTGATCGATACAAAGAAGATCGCGAAGCGCAGCATTGGAATCGTGATGTAAGTCAGTTGTTTCCATGTGCTGGCACCGTCGAGCTGTGCCGCCTCGTAATAAGACTTCGGAATACCTTGAAGCGCGGCGATGAAGATGATCATATTGAGGCCGATCCCTCTCCATACCGCCATCAGAATAAGCGATATTTTAGCCATGACTGGATCTTGAAGCCATGGAACCGTAGGCAGATTAATCGAATCAAGAATATAGTTGAGCAGACCGAAAGCCGGATTGTAAAGGAAACCCCATACAACAGCAACGGCAACAACGTTTGTAACTGATGGCATATAATAGACGACGCGGAAAGCTTTAAATGCACGGTTTGCGCCGAAATTAATCATGATCGCAATAGCAAGTGAACATAAGATAACCAGTGGAACACCGATGATTACATAGAACAACGTATTAAGTATGGCTTTTACGAAAATAGGATCAGCCAGCACGTCTACATAGTTTTTGAATCCGACGAATGAAATATTGGACCAGTCAGCAAGGCCTGCCAAGTCCATGTCCGTAAAGCTTATTATTAAGGCTACAAGGATCGGCAATAACGAAAATAAGGTAAGCAAAATAAGCGTTGGAGCGATAAAGAAATACGGTGCCTTACTCTGAGAGATGCCTTTCATAAACGACCCTTCCTTTGCTATGAGCGCCTGGCTTTATCCATTTCTAATGGAACCGGCAGCGGCTCTGTTCCAGAACCGCTGCCGGCGATGGCGATCATTATTTATTCAAAATTTGTTCAGCTTTGGCGTTGAAGCTGTCAAGTTCCTTCTTAATTTCAGACTTGCCGCGGTAAATTCTCTCGAATGTCGATAGCACGTTTTGAGCAATTTCTTCCCATGGCTTAATAAGCGGCATAGGCTCCGAGCTGTTCAACTGCTCACCGATAACTTTTACATTAGGATCTTTCGTCAAAGCTTCGTTTTCCCATGCTTTTTTCGTGGAAGGAAGCGAGTTTGTAAGCTCCAGCCATTTCAGCTGTGTCTCAGGCTTGCTCATGTAAGCAAGGAATTTCAAGGCTTCTTCTTTGTGCGTTGTATGTTGGAAAATAGACAAGTTAGAGCCGCCTAGAGAAGAAAGGTTGTTCTCTTTCTTAGGAAGTACAGCTGTTGCCCATTTGCCTGCAAGCTCAGGTGCTTGGTCATTGATTAGTTTAATCATCCAAGGTCCGCTGATGAACATTGGCGAGATACCCTCACCTTTAAATGCAGGGATAATATCCATACCTAGATCAATCGGTGCAGAGCCGTCTTTGAAGAAGCTGTCCAAATATTCAACGGCTTCCACGAATTCTGGTTGGTTGAATTGTGGTTTGTTGTTCTCGATAAGCTTCGAGCCGTTTTGACGAGCGAACATGAATAGCAGCGATTGTTCTTTAACATCAAGGCTGATGCCGTATTTGTTTTTGCCGCGAGCTTTAAGCTTTGTTGCAGCATCTTTAAGCTCATCCCATGTTTGTGGAGCTTTATCGTAGCCTACTTCTTTCAGTAGATCTGTACGGTAATAAAGCACGCGAGTGTCGATGTACCAAGGCACGCCTACAGTTGCATCTTCGTATTTAGTCGTTGATACCGATCCTGGGTAGAAGTTTGCTTCAGCAAGTTCTGGATATTCAGTTACGTAAGGAGTGATATCCATAAGCGCTTTAGCGGATGCGAACTCAGGAATCCAAGTTGTTCCAATTTGAAGCACGTCTGGACCTTTTTTGGAAGCGACAGCCGTCAACAGCTTGTCATGTGCCGTATCCCAAGGAAGTGCTTGTACATTGACCTTAATGTTAGGGTTCTCAACCATGAATTGCTCTGCAATTTTCGGCAAGGATTTGGCTTCTTCACCCATGCCCCATACGTTGATTGTTACTTTATCATTTGCTGCTCCTTCATTGCTGTTGTTGCTTCCGCAAGCAGTGAGGGCGCCGATAAGCAGCATAGAGCTAGCTAGTGCAGTTGCCACTGATTTCTTAAACATTAATTATTCCTCCCATGTGAATGATTGTTATCAGTACTATGCTGTGAATCCGTGCAAGTTATGCACGCAGGCGGCTGTTGTTTGCCGTATATATAAGCCTAAGCTGGGTGTTGATAAGCAGGTAAATGTTGCTTTCCCTGCCGCAGCAAAAACGTTCGCCACAAGTATATAGAAATACTAATTGATGTGGTGAAACGTTTCTATAAACAAAATATATTACCGTTTACAACTTTAGAACCAGACCTGCTTATTGATTCGAAACGTTTCGACATCATTATAGATCAAAGTTTTGACGGGTTCAAGCGTTTTTTTAATTCAGGAAAATAGTCTCATATTAGTAATATAAACGTTTCTATTAAAGATGAAACAGCAATTGACGGCTCTTTTTGAATTGTTTATAATCCAAATTAGGAGTCAATAGAAACGTTTCGATTGTTATAATTATTGGCCATAAGACATAAGCGTGGTAAAGACAGAAGGACCTGTAAACATTAACGATAAGAACGATAAATTTGATTGGCTATTACGAGGAGGAACACGGATATGGAAAAGCAACCTGCGGCTCTTCTAAAGCTCATGACGCTTGAGGAGAAGATCGGGCAGCTGCTGCAGCTGGCGACGCCATTCTTTGAAGGCGCGGATGGACAAATTACCGGACCGATGGCTGAAATGGGCGTAACGGAAGAAACGGTTCGGGGTACAGGCTCCGTGCTTGGCTTAACAGGAGCGAGGGAAGTCATTAACATACAGAAGCAGCATTTGGCGAACAACCGCTTAGGCATTCCGCTTCTAGTGATGGCGGATATCGTCCATGGCTACAAAACGATCTTTCCTGTACCGCTGGCAATCGGCTGCTCATGGGATATGGAGCTGGCGGAACAAAGTGCCGAGATCGCTGCTAAGGAAGCTGCTGCGGCAGGTGTGCACGTTACTTTCGCTCCGATGGTCGATCTCGTAAGGGACCCAAGATGGGGCCGAGTCATGGAATCGACAGGCGAGGATCCATATTTGAACAGTGAATTCGCCAGAGCCTTCGTAAGAGGTTTTCAAGGAAAAGACCTTGCAAATGATATTAACCGCGTGGCAGCATGCGTAAAACACTTTGCCGCATATGGAGCTGCAGAAGGTGGACGCGACTATAACACGGTTGATCTGTCTGAGCGTCAGCTTCGCGAGTTTTATTTGCCTGCATATAAAGCGGCGCTGGATGAAGGCTGCGAAATGGTCATGACGGCATTCAATACAGTGGATGGCATTCCAGCTTCAGGTAACAAGTGGCTGATGCGTGATCTTCTTCGCGGCGAATGGGCGTTTGACGGTGTGCTGATCTCCGATTGGGGCGCAGTAAAAGAGCTGATCCCGCACGGTGTTGCAGCGGATGAGTCGGAAGCGGCAATGAAGGCGATCAAAGCCGGCGTCGATATTGAAATGATGACGACCTGTTACACGGATCATTTGCAGCGGCTTGTTGAGGAGAATGAAATCGATGTTGCTTTGATCGACGAAGCTGTACTTCGTATTCTGGAGCTGAAGCAGAAGCTAGGATTGTTCGATCAACCGTATCGTGGTGCGAATGAAGAGCGTGAGTTGGAAATTGTAGGCTCAGCAGCACATCGCAAGGCTGCGCGTGAGCTGGCTCTTAAATCTTGTGTCCTCGTAAAAAATGAGGGTGTTCTTCCGCTTGGCCGTGAGCAGAAAATTGCGTTGATTGGTCCTTTCGCGGCTAGCGGCGATATTCTTGGACCTTGGTCTTGGCTTGGCTCCAAGGAAGAGGCGGTACAACTGGCAGCAGGCATCGCAAGCAAAGTAGATGCATCATTGTTGTCTGTAACAGAAGGCTGCGGTATTGAAGACGCAACGGATGAGCAGTGGCAAGCGGCATATGCTGCAGCTGAAGATGCAGATATCGTGGTGCTTGCTTTAGGTGAGCATTCGGATATGAGCGGAGAAGCAGCTAGCCGGTCGAATATTAGATTGCCGCAGGTACAGCTTGAGCTAATCGCTAAGCTGAAACAGCTAGGCAAGCCGATGGTGACTGTCCTATTCAACGGACGACCGCTTGATCTGCACGGTGTAATTGATCAATCGGATGCCGTATTAGAGGCGTGGTTCCCAGGTACGGAAGGCGGCGCTGCCATTGCGGAATTATTGTTCGGCGAGTCGGAACCGACTGGAAGACTGTCGATGTCGTTCCCTCATTCCGTAGGCCAAGTGCCGGTTTATTATAACCGATTTAATACGGGAAGGCCGCAGGGCGCACCTGATGCGCAGGTGAAATACGTATCTCAATACTTGGATGTTCCGAATGAACCGCTGCTGCCGTTTGGTTATGGGCTAGGTTATACAACCTTTACCTACAGCGGAGCGAAGATGGCCATGGATACGATGAGTGCTTCTAAGCCATTGCATGTAAACATCACAGTAACGAACACTGGGGCGCGCGCTGGTGAGGAAACCGTACAGCTGTATGTACGCGACATGGCGGGGGATGTTGTACGTCCGCTGCAAGAGTTAAAGGCATTCCGCAAGGTGATGCTGCAGCCAGGAGAGAGCAAAGAGGTCTCGTTTACGCTGGAGGAAATACAGCTGCGTTATTATCATGCTGATCTGACCTTCACAAGCGACCCTGGTGACTTTGAACTGTACATTGGGCCAAACAGCCGCGATGTAGAAACGCTTAAATTCAAACTAAGCAAATAGAAAGGCAGTGAGAAGAAAATGGAAGCTATAGTGAATGCGTTGAAAGCAATGAATAAATTGCAAATAAAAGCAGGAGAGCTGACGTTTGATTTTTTAAGCAGCGGAGACCTTGCGCAAGCAGTCCATAAAGGAACGATGCTGAATCAAGTGGTGTCGAACAATGTAGATGGCTCGCTTAACAATCTTTACTTGCGCATGCATACCGAAGAAGGAGTTTCATATGAGCCTTTGCTTGGGATTCATTCGTCAAGCCGCATGTCAGCGGTGGATGGTCGTCTGCTATGGGAGGGGACTGCATTTGATGGCATCGACTATCGCGTAGTCTTCACATTAACGAACCATGGCATCTGGTTCTGGGATGTGACCGCTCATTCGCAAGGAAAAGTAGCGAAGATCGACATTATTTATGGACAAGACATTGGACTCGCGGATATTGGCGCAGTGCGGTCGAACGAAGCATACATGTCGCAGTACGTTGACCATAAAGCTTTTAAAGATGAGAAGCTGGGTTATGTTCTTTGCTTCCGCCAGAATCAGCCGATGCAAGGATCATTTCCTTACATGCAGCACGGTTCACTAACAGGAGCAGCCAGCTACTCAACGGACGGATTCCAATTCTTTGGCCTTAGCTACAAAGAAACGGACGTGCCGGAAGCGCTTGGCAAGGCTGAACTAGCAAATGAGGTTTACCAATATGAATTCACTTATGCGGCGCTTCAAGCTGAGCCTGTCTTGTTGAAGGATAAAGCTCGCTTTGTATTTTACGGCATGTTCAAGGCCGATCATCCATCAGCTGTGAGTGAAATAGAATTCAGCGCTGAAGTTCAGAAGGCTTGGGAAGAAGTTGAGCGTTCGAATGAGACCGACTTCGCTGCGGCGGCAACACCTGTAGCTAAGTCTGAGGTTGCAAATGCGATTGGAACGCCAGTACGCACGGCATCAATGACGATGGAGGAAGTTAACGCGTATTTCCCTAACCGTCATCAGGAGGAATGGCAAGACGGCAAGCTGTTGTCTTTCTTTACAGAGAGCCATGAGCATGTTGTGCTTAAGGAGAAGGAGCTGCTAGTTGAGCGTCCGCATGGCCATATTCTTATGTCTGGCGGCAATGATCGCATGACAGAGGATGTTATGACGACAACTTCCTATATGTACGGTATTTTCAACTCACAATTGCTAGTAGGCAATACGAGCTTCCACAAGCTGTTTACGAATGCGCGCAATGCGCTCAATAATTTAAAGACATCTGGACAACGTATTTATGTCGAGTTGGAAGGTTCATACCGCCTTCTTACTATGCCTTCAATGTTTGAGATCGGCTTTAACTATGCTCGTTGGTTCTACAAAACAGCAGATGACACAATCATCATTACAAATTATACAACGGTTGATTCGCCTGAGGTACGCCTTCACCTTCGTTCGGTAAATGGACAGGCTTACCGCTATTTAGTTACGAATCAAGTATCCATGAATAACAATGAATACGAGCTGCCGTTCCATATGGAGCTGGAGGACGGCGTATTTACTTTCAAGGCTGACCAAGCATCCATAAGCGCTCCGATCTTCCCTAATCTGCAATATCGGATGTTCGTGAGCGGGGCAGACATGACTGCAGGAGATGAAAGCTTGCTTGTTAGCGGTACGGTATCAGGCGCTGCATCGCTTGTGGTGATGCAGCTTGGCCAAAGTACGGAATGGACAATTACGATGCAAGGTCTCTTGCGTGGCGAGGCATTGCCGCAGTCAGAGCGGAAGGCAGAGCTTGAAATCGAGCGCTACCGTGAGTTTTTCCGTCACGTGATGAATGGCTTCCATTTATCTGCTGAGGGTACTGAAGCAGCTTCAGCTGAGCTGGATAAAGTGAATGCATTGGCATGGTGGTACACGCACAATATGCTCGTTCACTACTCTGTGCCTCATGGCTTGGAGCAATACGGCGGTGCAGCATGGGGAACGCGCGACGTTTGCCAAGGACCGACTGAGTACTTCATGGCTATGAACAAATACGAGCAGGTTGCTGAAATCTTGAAGACCGTGTATTCCCATCAATACGAGGATGACGGAAATTGGCCGCAATGGTTCATGTTCGACAAGTATTTCCACATTCAGCAAGAAGAAAGCCATGGCGATATTATTGTTTGGCCGCTGAAGGTGCTCGGAGACTACTTGGCAGCAACAAAGGATTATAGCATTTTGCAGGAGCGTGTTCCTTATACGGTCCGTCATAAAGGCGAATTCACGACAGAATCTTCGACGCTGCTTGACCACGCGATGAAGGAAATTGCCTATATGAAGAGCCACTTCCTGCACGACACGCATTTGTCATCCTATGGCGACGGAGATTGGGATGATACGCTGCAGCCGGCTAATGCACAGCTTAAGCAATATATGGTCAGCAGCTGGACAGTGGCGCTTACGTATCAGGTAATCGCACAGTTTGGCCGCGTGCTGGAGGAAGTTGATGCGATGCAGGCAGCCGAGCTTAAGGAGCTGGCATCAGCTATTCAAGCGGACTTTAATCAGTATATGCTGCAACAGGATGTCATTCCTGGCTTTGTATACATGGAGGAGCCGGGCGATGCGAAGCTGATGCTTCACCCGACTGACACAACTACAGGCATTCAATACCGCTTGCTTCCAATGACACGCAGTATGATTAGCGAATTGCTTACGGAAGAGCAAGCTGCTGAGCATTACCGTGTTATTAAAGAGCAGCTGTATTGCCCGGATGGCGTAAGGCTGATGAACCGTCCTGCACAATATGCAGGCGGCGTAAGCACTAACTTTAAGCGGGCAGAGCAGGCATCTAATTTCGGCCGGGAAGTCGGCTTGCAATATGTTCATGCTCATATTCGTTATGTAGAAGCTATGGCGAAGCTGGGCAAGACGGATGAAGTATGGCAAGGTCTACTCATGATTAATCCGGTTGGATTGCGTGATGTTGTTCCTAATGCAGAGCTGCGTCAAAGCAACTCTTACTTCAGCAGCTCCGACGGCAAGTTCAACAACCGTTATGAGGCGCAGGAGCGTTTCGGTGAGCTTCGTGAAGGAACTGTACCTGTTAAGGGCGGCTGGAGAATTTATTCGAGCGGTCCCGGAATCTATATGAACCAATTGATTTCGAATGCCCTCGGTATTCGTCAGTTGGAAGGTAATCTGGTTATCGATCCGATTTTGCCAGCTAAGCTGGATGGCATGCAATTCGATTTCATGTGGAACGGCTTGCCGATTACTTTTGTTTATCGCCTTAGCGATGCAGGACAGGTGACGAAGGTCATCATTAACGGTAAGGAAGCGGAAGGCAAGCCTTCAGCTAACCGTTATCGTGTAGGTGGAATACTAATATCCGAAGAACAATTGAAAGCTAATCTTCATTCGGAATCGAACCGAATCGAAATATTTATGTAAGAAGCAGACTGGCGGTCTCCAAGAACCGCCAGTCTTTGTGATATAGTGAAGGAACAATGAAAGATAGGAGCGAATGCTGTGGTTAGTATTAAGGATATCGCTAAACAAGCGGGGGTCTCGATCTCGACGGTATCTTACGCGCTTAACGGCAGCCCCAAGGTGACGGATGAGACGACAGCAAGAATATTGGCTGTTGCCAAGGAATTAAACTACATCCCGAACGCTGCTGCAAGGTCGCTCAAGACGAGAGAAACAAAAATTATCGGTGTCTTTCTTACCGACTTCAGCGGCGCATTCTACGGCGATCTCTTGCAAGGAACAAAGGAGATTTTATCGGAAAAGGGCTATGATCTGATCGTGTGCAGCGGTAAGCAATCTCATAGGATGCTGCCTGAGCGAATGATCGATGGAGCGATTATACTGGACGAGACGTTTGGCAGCACTGAGCTGCTGAGCTACGCGGAGCGCGGACATAAGCTTGTCGTGCTGGATCGTGAACTGCAGCATTCGAACATCAATCAAGTGCTGCTCGATAACAAAGCAGGGGCGAGACTGGCAGCCGAATATTTGATCGAGCAAGGCCATCGGACACTTTATGCAGTGACTGGCCCTAGCGGCTCTTATGATTCAAGGCAGCGGCTGCAAGCTGTTACGCAAGCGGTGGAACGATCCGCTGGCGTTAAGCTGATTGTAATTGAAGGAGATTTCAATAAATCGGCTGGGGAGCAGGCTGCAGCGACAATTATAGCTGAGAACAGCAGCACGGCTGCGGCAGTGTTTTGCTTCAACGATGAGATGGCTATTGGTATGTTCAATTATTTGGCGGCGCATCATCCTGATATTCAGATCGGTGAACATATTCATATCGTTGGGTTTGATAATATGGAGCTGGCTTCTTACACTCAGCCCCGCTTGTCTACGATTGATTATTCCAAGCGCAAATGGGGGGCTCTTGCTGCCGAACAGCTGATCAAGCTGATCAGCGGCGACGAAGTGGAGCATGAACGGATTTATGTTTCTCTTATTAAAGGGAATTCGGTCAGGTCGGCCAAAGAAAGCTAAATGGAAGCCATTGACGGCGGAACGGTTTGAGGTGAAATCTCAAGCCGTTCTATTTTTTGAGAAGCATGCCTGTTATCGCCTAATCAAAAAGATTTGGCATAAGCGTTGACAACTGTTTCAAAATGTATTATCTTTAAATCAAGATAAATTAATTAAAGATAAAACGGCGCAGAGAGGAGTGATCATCATGGCAAATGAAAAACAAAATGATTCATTAGATCTCTTCATTGCGCTGTCTAGAGCGAGCCAATGGGTGAATGCCCATGCGGATCGTGATATTCGTAAAAACGGCTTGAACCGCACGGAGTTTGGAGTGCTTGAATTGCTCTATCACCGCGGACCGCAGCCATTGCAGCAAATCGGTGAGAAAGTGCTTATGAGCAGCGGCAACATTACTTATGTCGTTGATAAGTTGGAGAAGAAGCAAATGGTACGCCGGAGAGCTTCGACTACGGATAGACGCCTCATTTATGCAGAACTAACCGATGAAGGCAAACAGTTCGTAGAGGATGTATTTCCTGCTCACGAAGACGCTATCAAGCAAGCGGTAAATGGGCTGACAACAGAAGAGAAGCAATTGGCAAGCAAGCTGCTTAAGAAGCTAGGAAAGTTTGCTCAGGAGCACTACAAGTAGCGGGTTTAACTAGCTGTAAAGGTGTAATCATGCGCGTGGGCGTTTGTTGCATATCAATGATGGCTGTTATAAGGTAGCAGCGATCATTTATGCACACCATATATCTTAAAATAGAGATTCTTTAAATAGTGGTAAAAGAAGAACTGTGATGCAAGCAGTAGTTTAAACATTAAAAACAAAATGGAGGAGTTTACATTGAGTATTGCTTTGGGATTATTGGTTGTTCGTGTCGTTGTAGGTCTGTTGTTCGTTGGGCATGGTGCACAAAAGCTGTTTGGCTGGTTTGGCGGTTATGGGCCAAAGGGAACAGGCGGCTGGATGGAGTCGATTGGCATTAAGCCAGGGGTTGCTATGGCTGTTGCCGCTGGATTGATGGAACTAATCGGCGGCCTATTATTCGTCGCTGGTCTGCTTACACCTCTTGCTGCGGTATTGATTGTGCTTACTATGCTTGGTGCTATTGTGAAGGTGCATGGTCCTAACGGAATATGGGCTACCGCAAACGGTTATGAATATAATCTTGTTCTCGTAGCCATTGCTATAGGCATCGCATTAACAGGCGCTGGTGAATATTCCATTGATGCGCTTATCGGCTAATCAGAAGTGGAGCTAGTTACATTACTTTTCATATTCCTATAAAATAAGGAGTGTCATTACCATGACAAATCAAACAGCTGGTATTCACCATATAACCGCTTTTGTTAGAAACGCGCAGACGACGGCAGATTTTTATTCAGGCGTATTAGGTCTAAGGTTGATTAAGAAGACGATTAACTTTGATGCGCCAGAGGTTTATCATTTATATTTTGGCAATGAGATCGGAAGTCCAGGCACTATTATTACGTTTTTTCCTTGGGAGAATTCACGCAAAGGCAAAATTGGCGGGGGTCAGGTGGGTATAACCACTTATGTAGTTCCCGCAGGTGCATTCGGTTTTTGGAAAGAGCGTCTAGCTAAGCTTAATGTAGATTTTGCTCAAACATCAAGATTTGGAGAGCAGTATTTGCAATTCGAAGATCCTGATGGTTTAAAGCTTGAGATCGTAGCTAGGGAGCAAGGAGCGGACAGTAAATGGTCGTTTGGCGGCGTTCCGGCGCAGCAGGCGATTAAGGGTTTTGGCGGTGCCGTATTATATACGACGGCTTCGGCTAAAACCGCGGAGCTCCTTGTTAACGTGATGGGACTGGAGAAAGTCGGGGAAGATGAAGGTTATGCTCGTTTTAAAGCAACAGGCGATCTGGGCAATCTAATTGACATCAATGTAGAGGATATGGAGCATGGACATGGAGGAGCTGGCACCGTTCACCATATTGCTTGGCGGGCAAAAGACGACGCGGAGCACGCGCTATGGAGAAGCCACGTCGAGAGCCATGGCTTCCAGCCTACTAAGGTCGTGGATCGCCAATATTTTAACGCGATCTATTTCCGTGAAGCCGGCGGCATTTTATTCGAGATTGCTACAGATCCACCGGGCTTTGCTCGTGATGAAGAGCCGGAGCATCTCGGTGAAAAGCTGATGCTGCCGGAATGGTATGAGGAGCATCGTACGCAAATTGAGCAATTATTGTCACCATTTGAAGTAAGAGTATTGGAGGAGGACAAATGATGAAACATATATTCAAACAAGGAACAGATGCAACTGCACCAGTACTGCTGCTCTTGCATGGAACGGGTGGTACCGAGCGGGATTTTCTCCCGCTTGCTGAGCTAGTTTCGCCTGCTTCGTCCGTGCTGAGTGTCAGAGGAAATGTGCTCGAGAATGGTATGCCGCGTTATTTCAGACGTCTTGCTGAAGGCGTATTTGATCTAGAGGACCTTAAATTCCGCACGCAGGAGCTTAATGATTTTTTAGATCAAGCCGCAGTCGAATATGGATTCGACCGCAATAATATCGTGGCGATCGGTTATTCCAATGGAGCTAATATCGCAGGCAGCCTATTGTTCCACTATCAAGGTACGCTTCGCGGAGCGATCTTGCATCACCCGATGGTGCCGATTCGGGATGTTGATCTGCCTGACCTAGCTGGCGTACCTTGTTTCATAGGTGCGGGCTCGAATGATCCGCTTTGCACGCCTCAGGAGACGGAGGAGCTGGACCGTTTGCTGCAAGCAGCGGGGGCTCCGGTTACGGTACATTGGGAAACATTTGGGCATCAGCTAACGAGTTCAGAGGTAGCTGCGGCAGCGGCTTGGTTTAACGAAACCTTTAAAGGTTAATATAAAGCAAGCATTTCGCTTATGAAGGGGAGCCCATCATGTTATCGATTGATCCAACGAGTCAAAGTGTGCAGGACAATTATAAGCTTTTGATTGGCAGTATTGTGCCAAGACCCATTGCTTTTGTCACTACACTCTCAAGCGAAGGTGTTCTGAATGCAGCTCCGTTCAGCTTCTTCAATATCGTTACCGCTAATCCGCCTATGGTTGCGGTATCTGTACAGCGCAAGCCGGGAGGTATCCAGAAGGATACCTCCCGAAATGCCATCGCCCAAGGCGAATTTGTTGTACATATTTCTGATGAGAGCTATATCGAAGCGATTAATATAACGGCAGCAGCTTTGCCTTCGGAAGAGAGTGAGGTTGCGCTTGCAGGCTTATCGGCTATCGCAAGCGACCTTGTGCGTGTGCCGGGTGTGGCTGAAGCGAGAATTCGTATGGAATGTGTACTTGATCAATCGTTATCGCTTGGCGGTACAGCGGATTCGCCAGCCTGTGATTTATTAATTGGCAGAGTTGTACGTTTCCATGTGGATGAGGCTTTGTACGAGAATGGACGTATTAACACCGAGGCATTGAAGCCGGTGAGCCGGCTTGCTGGAAACGATTATGCGAAGCTAGGCGAGCAATTCACAATTGTACGGCCAACATAAACGTAATGTGCGGTAGAAAAATGCAGCTGCAGCTGCGGACAAGAAAAACGTCCGTGGCTGCTTTGCAAACCAATCTCCCCCGCTAACACAGCAAAAGCTGCCGAGTATAAATGTCGGCAGCTTTTTTGCTTAATCGTAAGCTTCAATTTTGATTAGATAATCTCACATGTCGGAAATCGGGTATGAGCCAATAAAATCTAGTATGGCGTCATTAACCAAAACCGGATTTTCTCTAAGCATATGAGGCCTGTGACTGCCGCCCTGAACGACGAGATATCGAGATCCTTTAATCAAGGAACTCAATTGTTTTATCTTCGCTTCACCTACAAAGGGATCATTTTCACCAGTAATCAGCAAGGATGGACAACGAATGCTGCTGAGCTGCTCGCTCGTAAGCTGAGGATAGAGACGCCAATCGTTCGCAGACTGCCGCATATGTTCTTGCCAATTCCCTCGATGAGCTTCTTCATGCCTTTCAATCATTTGATTGATGGTCGCTTGCTGCCCCTGTTCCAAAAGCCACTCTGGCTCGAATTGCTCGACACCCGTTGGATCTGCAAACCCGCTAGTTCCTATGGTAGTTAAAGTAGCAACTCTTTCGGGATAATGAACAGCGCCATATAATCCAACATTCGCCCCCAAGCTGTAGCCGATCAAATGTGCTCTAGAAATGCCAAGCGCGTCCATAAAACCAATCGTGTCCTCTACAAGCTGAGGCGTATTCCATTCGAGACTGCTGCACTTTGTTCGTCCATGGGCTCTGAAATCCGGATAATAACAAGTATATTTGCTCTGAAAATCAAGCAATTGGCTGGCGAAGGCTAGGATACCCCGAGAGTAGCCGCTGTGCAAAAAAATAACGGGCTCACCGTTCCCCATTTTTTCATAAAAAACGTCCAAATCCTTGAATGGAATGTGGGGCATGATTGTACCGCCTCCTAAATTTCATCTCAAATCCACGGCAGCTTTTTAAACGTTAGGCTTAAAGAGCTATCCTATGAATATCTCTTTTTTTGGGAGAATTGGCAAGATACATTGAAGATATAGGACTAGTTTCAAGTCCTATTTTTGAGAAATTCACGCTCGGGAGCTGAAATAGCGGGATGCGTTTTGATATAAGACTAGTTTCTATATCTAATTATGCTGAATTGGTTGTTTAAAGAGAAATAGGACTAGTTTCTAGTCCTATTTTTGAGAAATTCACGCTCGGGAGCCGAAATAGCGGGATGCGTTGWGAWATAAGACTAGTTTCTATATCTAATTATRCTGAATTGGTCATTTAARGAGAAATARGAYTAGTTTCTAGTCCTATTTTTGAGAATTCCACGCTCGGGAGCCGAAATAGCGGGATGCGTTGTGATATAAGACTAGTTTCTATATCTAATTATGCTGAATTGGTCATTTAAGGAGAAATAGGACTAGATTCTAGTCCTATTTATGAGAATTTCACGCTCGGGAGCTGAAATAGCACGATGTGGTGCTGCTATGCTATGGATTAATCGGTATCGATTGCTCCGGCACCTCTCCTGGATTGTCAGCATGAGGGTTCTCTGAGCTCTCGAAAGGAACCAAATAGTATTTCTCAGCTTTCAAATCAATTGGAACGTAGCGGTTATAAGAACCCTCAGCAGATATTTCCGCAGTGTTTGGCAGTAGCTCCACCCCGGATTCACTGACGATTTTAAACGCAATGTGGTTGGATTGCTCAGTCCAGTCATAATATAAAATCGTTGAAATAGGTGATACGACCATGTTTTTTAGATGAATGGATTGTCCGTTACCAAGTGAGATATCCTGATTAAAAGCAATCGTTTCACTTGTTGCAGCCAATTGATTCGTTGGAACCTTAATGTCAAAGGACCAAGGATTCTCAATCAGCTTCACTTTCGAATCGATGCTCCAGTCTAGATTATCGTATCTAATTTGGAAGGCAATCGTTTCACCGATCGGAAGCTCTGAAATTCGCAGCTCATTGTAGACCGTATACATGGAATCGTGAACTTTAATGGATTGTCCAGCGGTTCCTGAAGTGAGATTCTGTCCATTCATAAGTACGGTCGGCATCGGATGCATCTTGTAATTAAATTTGACCCCCTCTGCAGGCTCAAAAGTGGAGCTAATAAGCAAACGTCCGTTATCAATCAACGCTTCATCTAAGGTCCATTTCCCGTACTTATTTTCAGCAGTGGCACCAATTTCGGTTTTGAACGGAGAGTAGTCCGCGTTCTCATCTGCATTAGTTGCCATCAATCGCTCCATCAACCCTCCGACGAATGGAACATTGGCAAAAGTCACAGTCCCCGTACTGATTGAAATACCTACTGCCAATATAAAGGCCGCTGCAACGCCTGCATATTTCTTTTTATTATTGGTTTTACGTTTTCTAATTTTACTCCGTACACGTCGGTCCCAGCTCTTTTTTTGGAGGCTCGTGAGCTCCTGTTCTTCATACTGGCTTACATCCAGGCTAAGATCATTTAGCTCTTTATAAATCGACATAGTCTCACTCCTTATCCTTGATTATTTTTGAGCAGATAGCTTTTCAATTTCTTGCGTCCCCTAGAAAGCTTGTTGTGCACCCAAGATTCCTTGGCATTATAGTGCTCCGCAATTTCATGGGAAGGTGTTCCCTCTAAGTAATATTTTTCGAAAATATCCCGCTCATGCGCTGATAGTTGGTCAAACAGCTCATCTACTTGGCTTGTGCCGGCTGCTTCGCTTATTTTGAGCATGCGATCATCTATTTCGGAAACCGAAAATTGGTGATTGTGAAGCTTGATTTGTTTTCTTTGATAATCAATTGCTTTATATTTGGCAATCGCTGCAAGCCATTGTTTAAAGCCATTTTTCTCTGGATCGAAGTGCAAAATATGGTTCCATACTGAAAGCAGCACATCATCCAGACATTCCTCGTAATCCTGCTGCTGGCCATTCAAATGGCGTTTAATTATCGCAGCAAGCAGTCCTCCATATTGATGGATAATAAAAGAAATGGCTTTCTCGTTTTTGTTTTTTATGTGTTGTACAACATTGTCCTCTGTCAGTTTCAACCGTTCACCCCTCCTTGCAACAATTATTGGCGCCTACTAGGTAATACGAATAGAATTCCATTAATCTATCACATGAGAAAAAAAGAGCTAGCTTCCCGTTTCCATATCGATAATGTATCAAGCATAATAGATAGTGTTGCAATATTCTTATTTTGACATTAATGGTCCATACAAGGAGAGAGTGAGATGCACAAAATAATGATTGTAGAAGATGATCCGAAAATCGCGGAGCTTCTGCTGTCTACTATAACGAAATATGGCTATGAAGGGATACGTGTAAACGATTTTCAGCATGTTATGGATGAGTTCCATCAAGCCAAGCCGGACATGGTTCTTCTTGATGTGAATTTGCCTAGTTATGACGGCTATTACTGGTGCAGGCAAATCCGCAGCGCTTCGATCTGCCCGGTGTTGTTTATATCCGCTCGCGACGGTGAAATGGATCAGATCATGGCTCTTGAAAATGGGGGCGATGATTATATCACGAAGCCGTTTCACTCTGGAATTGTGCTGGCCAAAATCCACAGCCATCTTCGGCGTGCCTATGGGGAGTATGCCTCCAGATATGAGGAACGCGTTCTCGAAATCGAAGGGCTCATGCTTTATCCCGAAAGGCTGGAGCTGAAGCTAGAAGCTGCAATCATTGCGCTCACGAAAAAAGAATCCGACATTGTAGAAAGCCTCATTGAGCGATATCCACGGGTTGCCAGCCGCGAGGCTCTGCTTGAGAAGCTGTGGGATGATCAGGCTTACGTGGATGAGAATACGCTGAATGTGAACATTACCCGCGTTAGAAGAAAATTTCAGGAGCTTGGCATCGAAGATGCTTTGCTGACGGTGAGAGGCACAGGCTATCGGCTGAACGTCACATGGATGAAGGAAAGTGACAAGTGAAACTGTTTATAAGAGAACACGCTCTGCTCATTGTTGTTCAGCTTTTGCAATTGGGTATCATTTTTTCGATTTATTGGCTCGATGGCTATCACAATTTGGAGACAGCACTTTACGTTGTTTTTCTTGCTTTCTTCATCCTAGGCGGATACCTTGTGTACCACTTTCTTAGTCGGCGACATTATTACCTCCGCCTTAGTCAGCCTCTAGAATCGCTAGATGCTTCATTTCAGAAAATCGGGCAGTCGCCCATCTCGGAGGCGCTCCAGAAACTGTTGCATACCCAGTACCGTCATTATCAGCAGCAATTATACACGGTAAAGAAACAGCAGGAGGAGCATCTCGTTTTCATGGACCAATGGGTTCACCAAATGAAAACACCTCTTTCGGTCATTGAGCTCACTGTTCAAAATATTGATGAGCCGGAGTTTGCCAGCATACGTGAGGAACTGGAGAGAATGCGCTCGGGATTGCATACGGTCCTCTATATGGCTCGGCTCCGCGCGTTCGAACAGGATTTCCACGTGAAGCCCGTCGTTCTGTCACAAATCATCAGCGCCGTTGTCCATGACAACAAACGACTTTTTATTCGCAATCAGATTTATCCCGAGGTTCACATCAGTACACCTGAAATAACGGTCGAAACGGATGAGAAATGGCTATTTTTTATGCTCTCCCAGCTCGTCATCAATGCGATTAAATATTCTGCGAGCAAAGAGACAGAAGGGAAGAAGGTCGTGATTTCCTGCTATTTGCGCGGGAGCGAAGCTGTTACTGAGGTTATCGATCGTGGGGTTGGCATTCCTGCTGCGGATATGAAGCGGGTATTTGATCTCTTTTTTACCGGGGAAAACGGACGCGGCATGCGCGAATCAACGGGTATGGGGCTCTATCTGACGAAGGAGGCTGCTGATCGTCTTGGACATGGAATGGAGCTAACGTCAGTGGTCGATCAGGGTACGGAGGTACGTATTGTTTTTGCCGCCTATCAGAAGCTTACAAGCGTGTAATAAAAGTGAAAGTCTAATCGATAGTTAGCGGCTGACTGTCCACAGTATACTGATCACACATTAACTGTTTTCCTCTTGAAAGGAGATCTAAGTATGCTGCATGTAAGACAGGTTAGTAAAATATATGAAGGTAAAATGTCCTACCGAGCTTTGACCGACATTAATTTAACGATTGATGACGGAGATTTTGTTGGGATTATGGGTCCCTCTGGAAGCGGGAAAACAACGCTGCTGAACTTAATTGCAACGATTGACGAGCCGACAACGGGAGACATATCCTTTCACGGCAAAACGACCAGCAAGCTGGACAAAAATGAGTTAGCTATATTTCGCCGCCGTGAGCTTGGATTTGTTTTTCAGGATTTCAATCTGCTTCACACCTTGACGGTTGAGGAGAATATTGTGCTGCCGCTGACTCTGGATGGCAACAAGGTTAGCGAAATGAAGAAAAAAGTAAAAGCCATAGCAGAGAAGCTGGGCATTACAGAGATTATGGATAAACGCATGTATGAAATATCTGGGGGGCAGGCACAGCGGGCAGCGATAGCAAGGGCTATGATTCATTCCCCCAAGCTGCTGCTGGCAGATGAGCCGACAGGAAATCTTGACTCCAAAGCAGCGAAGGATGTTATGGAACTGCTGGAGAAAATTAACCGCGAGCAGAAAGCAACAATGATGCTGGTCACGCATGATGCGGTGGCTGCTAGTTATTGCAATCGCGTTGTTTTCATTAAGGACGGCAGATTCTATACGGAAATCCATCGGGGTGACAATCGTCAAACCTTCTTCCAAAAAATTATCGATACGCTTTCGCTGTTAGGAGGATATCATCATGACGTTTCGCCAGTTCGCATTCCGTAACGTCACTCGCAACAAACGGCTTTATGCAGGTTATTTTCTCAGCAGTCTATTTACGGTGATGGTTTTCTTTACTTTTTCGATCTTTGCATATCACCCTGTCCTTAGCGGGGAAAACATTCATTCCAGCGCTACGTTTGCGCTTTCTGTATCCAAGTGGATTATTTATGTATTTTCCTTCTTTTTTGTTCTGTACTCCATGAGTGCATTTCTACAATCGCGCAAAAGAGAATTTGGGCTGATGATCATGCAGGGCATGACCACTGTCCAGCTCCGTCTGATGATTTTTTTGGAAAATATGATTATTGGCATATTTGCCATTATCGGAGGCATTGGTTTGGGGCTTGTGTTTGCAAAGGCGATTTTGCTTGCAGGGGAAAATGTTCTTACCATCAACGAAAAGCTATCCTTTTATATTCCTTATAAGGCTATTGTTCTCACTCTGGTTTCATTTTTAATTCTATTTATTCTCATCTCTTTTTTTATTTCTACCGTACTGCGCAGCGGGAAGCTGGTTACGCTATTAAAGGCAAACAAGCAAGCGAAGAGCGAGCCGAAGTCATCCTTCCTTCTTTCCATGCTAGTACCAATCCTGATTGGAGCAAGCTACTTTCTTAGTTTGCGAGCCGATGGCACAGAGGCAATTTTTCTGCTTATTCCGGTTACGATCATGGTTTGCATTGGCACCTACCTGCTGTTTACACAGCTTAGCGTCTATATCATTCGGAAGCTAAAGAGTATGGAATCAATTTTTTGGCTCAAAACGAATATGCTGCTTTTTTCCGATCTCGCCTACCGCTTGAAGGACAACGCGCGCTCGTTTTTTCTGGTCGCTATTATTTCCACTGTCTCGTTTTGTGCGATAGGCTCGCTTTACGGATTTCAATCCATCATCGGTGGAGATAATGTTAAAGGAAATCCTTATCTATTCACCTACCAGACAACAATGGATGGTGATAGCAGCGAGCAAAAGCATATGGAGCAGATTGATCGCACACTGAAAGAATCGAACATCGCAAATGAAAAAGCAATGCTTAAGCTTGGTTATTACAAGGCCTCCAATAGCGATAAAATGATTGTAGTGGTTAAGCAATCCGACTATAACCATTTGGCCGAATTAATGAAAATAGATAAGATTAAGCTTTCAGGCGGCAAAGCAGCGGTTGTCGACTTTGGGATGTCACGAGCGGGTAAAGCGTTGCTTAACGAGCCATATACGCTGCAGCCTAGTGTTGTAATTGAAGCCAATCGAGCTGTTGTATCGCCAGCGGTACATGGCTTCAGCGGCTATTTCATTGTATCGGATGAACAATTTGCAAAACTCCAGCCTCCAGTACAAGAGAGCCATTATTATGCATGGCATGGACCACTGCGGCAGAAAGAAGCCATAAAGGCAGGCGGCAAGCTTACGAATCTCATTCCCTATAGCGATAAATATGAGTTTTACGCGCTTGAATTTCAAAATTCCGTGTTAAGCGAGCGCTTTGGCCCGATACTGTTCATTGGTTTGTTTATCGGAGTCGTGTTTTTTGTCTCCGCAGGCAGTTTTCTCTATTTCCGCCTGTACAGCGATTTGGATGATGACAGGCAGAAGTTCAAAGCGGTTTCGAAAATGGGTCTGAGCGACAAAGAGCTTGCAAAAATACTGAATCGACAAATGATATTGCTATTCTTTGCACCAATCGTGGTGGCATTAGTACATGGGGCTGTTGCCCTCATGACACTATCCAACATGTTTAAATACTCGCTGCTCAAGGAATCCATACTCGTGCTTGGCCTATTTTTTATCGTTCAAGTCATTTACTTCTTCATCGTTCGTTTCTTCTATATTAGGCAGGTAAAGATGGCGCTTGCCTAATTGAGCATAATTAATAAAGAGTGCTTCAGAGGTGATAACACCTCCAAAGCACTCTTCTTTATTTGTCTAATGCTTTAACAAGCAGGTCTGCATAAAACTGTGCTCCATGCTTTTTCAAATGCACGCCATCAGCGGCAAAAAAGTCCTTTTTCCCTTTGCTTGCTGTATACCAGTCTACAATGGTCACGTTCTCCGTCTTTTTCGCTGTGGCCGCGAGCATTTTATTTACGGAATCCTGCCATTTACGCGGGACACGCGTATTGATGAATATGATTTGACGCTCTGTGCCTAACGTGTCAAGAAGCTCATTCATCTGTTTTGTCGTAAAGGCACCGTTCGTTCCGAGCTGAATGACAACCGTATTTCCAAGCTGGTTATTTTTTTTCAAGCCCTCGATCACATCTAATGCCTGCCCAAACTGTCTTCCTATTTTTCCATCAACCACGATACCCGGAACCAGCTTCTCTAGGAATGGTTCAGCATCCAATAGGACGGAATCACCGATTGCTGTCACGCTGTTTTGATCGATAGGGGTGACAGTCGGTTTGTCTGGTACAGGCTTCTGATCTTTGTTTCCCTGTACGGGATTGCTGGTTGGTTTGTCATTAACAGTTGGTACAGGTTTTGGCTTACTGCCATCGGTACCGTTCACAATGGTATCAACTTTCGGCTGCTCGGGATCGGTGATAGACGGTTCGGTTTTATCCTTACCTGTACCCGGAGCCGTATTAGATTGACCAGGTTGTTCCGACGCTTGCGGAGGCGTTTGTTTTTCTGGTTCAGCTGGCTTCGGCTCGATCACAGCCTCATTTTGTCCAGTCTTGCCTTGTTCACGATCTTTGCCTGGAGCAGCTTCCTCCGAAACATTCGGCTTGGCGGGCGCAACTACAGAGGTTTCATTGTTTTTGCTATCGCCGCTGGCTGATTGCAAATTCACACTGCTTGTGCAGGATACGCTTGAGAAAACAATGACAAGCACAGCGAGATAGCTGCTGGCTTTTTTGAGTCCAATTCGCTGCGTGGTTTGCTGTTTAAACAAAGAATATATTTTTCCAAGCGCACCATGTCTTATAGGCTCCTCTATAAACCGCCAAGAAAGCTCAGCAAGTACGAACGTTAGGATTACTTGAATAAGTGCTCTTACAGGATGCAGCTCTCCGCTCTCGGCTGTTGGAGTCGTTAACACGATAATTGGATAATGGTATAAATAAATGCCGTAGGAACGGACGCCGATCCAAGCGAGTACTTTGCTCCCGATTACATTTGCGAATTTACTTGCGGGATGGGCGAGTGCAGCCACGACAACCGCAGTAGCAAGGGATAACAGCACCATGCCTCCGCGATATAGAAAAGAATCATACTCATTGGTCTGATTAATCATAACCAAAATGATGATGAAGCCGAATGTGCCTACAGCATCCATAAGCATGCGGCTGCGTGCAGACAAGGTCGATGACAGCTTCCAACTCGGCCAAACGATAGCAAGCGCTGCCCCTATGAGAAGGGAGAATGCTCTGGTGTCCGTCCCATAGTAGACACGGCTTGGATCAACACCCGGCTGGTAAAGTAGGATCATCGCACCGGCTGATACCGCAGCTGCCGCCAGTGTCCACAGTGCAAGTTTGCCCCGTTTTGGAGAGAAGCGGATAACGGCTAACAGCACGAGGGGCCACAATAAATAAAATTGTTCTTCCACTGCAAGCGACCACAAATGGCCGAACGGAGAAGCGGGGCCGAAGCTCTCGAAATAGGAAACCTCATGGAAAATAAGATACCAGTTGCTTATATAAAGAAGAGCTGACCCGATATCGCCTTTTAGAGACAATAACCGGCCTGTATCACTAATCAACAGCCATAATGAAACGACAGCTATCATGAGGAACATCGCAGGCAGCAATCGCCTAGCTCGGCGAATAAAAAACGTTTTGAGATCTAATTTCTTGGAAGGATGAAGCTGTTTCAGCAAAATGTCCGTGATTAAATATCCAGAGAGGACAAAAAACATAGTAACACCGAGCAGTCCGCCCGGTACCCATTGCAAGTTCAAGTGATAAGCAATGACGGCAAGAACGGCAATGGCGCGCAAGCCATCCAGTCCCGGCATATAGCGACTACTGTTGCCGATTGGTTTAGGCATGGCGGAATCCTCCTACAATGAATGAAATGGGGAGAATTGCAGCAAGGTCGATGAGAATAAGACGGTGGAAAAAGCTATGATTACGAATAATACCGATGGTAAAAATGGTGTTCAGCCCCTCTGGATGATGAATCGTTGTAAATCAATTATATGGCGGCAGCTAAAATAATTCGTAACAGAACAGTTACAAATCGGTATCAAACTGGAAACAAAAAAAACGAAAAATTACAGAACGAATAAATGCATGTTTCCACCAGTAAAGGGAACCGTAACCACAAGTATTTTTTTGGGAGGTTCCCTAGATGAGAATCGTAAAAGTTTGGATCGCTTCGTTTCTTGCGTTGTTGTTTATGACGAGTGGAGCAGATATTGCAGCGGCGCCGAATGGGGAACAAGAACAACTTCTAAGGGCTGCTTTTGTGCGAAATGGCGAGCTTTGGCTAAAGACAGGTCAAGTGGAGAAGAAGCTTGTAAGCGGACCTTTTGTGCGCAATCCCAAGTGGTCATTCGATGGAGAATGGCTTGCATATACGCAGGGAGATGCAGAGCAAGAGCTATGGGTGCTGCATTTGCCAACAGGCAAGAGCAAGCTCGTCGCTGCAAATGTCGGCAAAAATTTTCAATGGGCACCGAAGAATAAGCTGCTGGCCTATCAGATAAAGGATCAACTGCAATACGTTGATGCGAGCTCGCCGGACAAACCGCTTGGTTCCGCGGCAGCCATAGATAATTTCTCATGGCTGCCATATGGTAAAGGTTTTTTTGCTTCTTCACAGTCAGAGCTGCTCCCGGATGGATGGACGCCGATCCATCTYTATCAAATGCCACTTCGTACAATGGACGATCCTCGCACCTATACAACCGTTCATGTGCTGCCAGCACCATCTGACGATTTTTTTGCAGTCGGCACGAGTGAGTTCAAATGGTCCGCTGATGGTCGATGGATCGCATTTCTTGCTAAGCCAACCGCGTCGTTATCGGCCGATAGCAACATCCTCTGTGTGATTTCAACTGACGGCGTTGTTTTTCGAACACTTGATGAGATGGTGAATAATCCCCAGTGGTTCTCATGGGCAAAGAGCGGCAGCCGGCTCGCTTACATTGCAGGGATCGGGCGCGAGGCCACCAGTAACAAACAGCTGAAGGTGCTGGAAGTGACATCTGAGAAGGGGGCTGCGTACACGCCTAAGCATTTCGTTGATCAAGCATTTGTTTGGCAGGATTTGCAGCATATTATTGTGTCGAGAGCAGCGGAGTCTAAACCAGATGGTGATCAGCGCCGTGCAGCATTTCCTTACTTAGTAAGGGTGGAGCTGAATAATGGCGTGCAAAAACATATGACAAAGCCCTCCCGAAAGTATGGCGCTTATAACCCGGTAGTTCTTCATTCGAAGCTCTTTTGGGTGAGGGATGATCATACTACAGCAAATGTAATCATGGCGGACATAGATGGACACCATGCAGTGGAATGGATAAAAGGTATCGACCAAGCAGATTCTTATTATGGACAATGGGACTGGTCTGAGGTGATTGCATTCTATTGAGTGTTTCATGTGCATCATAACGTATGCGGCAAAGATCAGAATATGCTCAATTGATAACCTATTCTACATGCTATAATATATGGAGGTAATGGAGACAAGCTGGCTGAGGAACGCCCAGTTCAATTATGATAATTACTTAAACAAGGGAGTGGAACAATCAATGATTAGTAAAGTCGGTCAAATCATGCTGTATGTAGATAACCAAGATAAGGCAGTGGAATTTTGGACAGAAAAAGTAGGTTTTCAAGTCATTTCTGAAGAAAATAACGGCCAAGGGTTTCGATATATTGAAATTGCTCCTACAAAGGATTCAGAAACAACGATCATTCTACATAATAAGGAATTCGTTGCAAAAATGTCACCAGGATTAAATCTTGGTACACCATCTTTAATGTTTTTTACGGAACACTTCGAACAGCTGCATGGCGACTTGTCAAATAAAAGTGTCACTGTCGGTGACATTGTAACGATGCCTTCTGGAAGAGTATTCAACTTTGCAGATGATGAAGCAAACTACTTTGCTGTAATGGAGAAAAAGTAATATTCCCCTTCCTTTTCAGTGTATTCAGAAACGAATGCTCTATCAAACAGCGGCAGTCTTTCGAGACTGCCGCTGTTCTTGCAATGACAAGTTAATTCATGCTCTTTATTCGAACAATCCCTTCAGTTGATGCCGCGTCTTCGTACATAAAATATAAAGAATAATCTCCTGTTGTATAACTAATGCCATATTCATCATACCCGCCATCAGAATTGCCTTCGGAATCTGGTTCTCCCAAAACCTTTTTAACCTCTTCTACGGATTCGTTTATTTTTATATCGATTACGCCTATCTTATTTTCGTCCCAAATATAGAAGTAGCAGTTATCATATTTTAAATAATCAGCATTTTCAAACCCAACTTCGTCAGGCTGTCCATAGGCTTGCTCTAGTTCGCTTCTAGATTGGTTTAAATTCACTTTTAAGCCCTTAAGCTGCCCTTTTTCGGCTGTTTCTAGAAGCTCGCTGTCGAGGCTAAATCGACACGCATTCCCTTTACCCGTTTCTATTTGACGCGTTTCAGGTTCTTCGGCTTTCGCACAGGCGGAGAGGAGGAGCATCGATAGTAAAAGGCATATTCCAGTGGTTTTGCTTATCCTACTTATCATAGAAACGCCTCCAATAGTTCACTCGATATAACTCTAAACGGGCCGAGTAAATGAAATGTTTCAAGAGCTTCGCGCCGTCAAGCTAGGTCAAGTGTACAAGGTGTCTGAGGACTGGCTGAGGGAGGACCCGCTTTCCATGCTGGGACAAATGAGCGATGTTGTGAAAAGGCTTGGTGAGTGAGGTGTGCTCGTGCTTGGCCACATAATTAAGTCTGAATCCCACAGACGATAGTGAACGTTTCTAAGTATCGCCTGTTTTTAGCTCACAACCCTCGCATTCTGTACGAACAAAGCGCTCGCCTTGCCAAGTGTAAAGCGTTTGCGCTTCTTTCCCTTTGTCCATGTCGTAATAACGATTTATAAATGAGGTATTTCCGGCTTTTTCGTATAGGGTGGAATAGCTGTTGTCAGCCGTGAACAAGCCTTGATGCAAGACAGCGATGCCTTCTGGCAAGAGAGAATACAAATTAAAAGTTGAGCCGTTCGAGGTAAAGGATTGGCCGATTGAAAAGTCGAGGCTGCCATCGTTGTTATAGTCTGCAAAAGAAATAACAAATTGGCAGCTCTGATTGAAAATTAGCGGTCCGCTGTTGAATGTAGGATTTAAGTCTAAAGCATGCAAGAGCGTGCCGTCTTTAGCAATCAGCTCCAGACGAAATTCCCCTTCCCAGTATGTCCCCATATTAGGGCCTATTTCCTTCTCCTCTTTAGACTCGCCAGACATCATGCGCACATAAAGCTTTTCTTCTTCGCCGTCTTGGTCATAATCGACAGCTGCTTCGGCGATCACCGTCGGTTTTTCTGTTCCATTGGAATGTGTAGAAGCTTTTTTAGGGAGTGCGCATCCTGATGAGATCAACATAATCAGCATAACGATACTTAATACAGATAGAGCTCTGTTCATGAAGCACCCGCCATCCGCTTGAAATATTTGCTAATTAATCAGACTGCGTAACAGGAGGAAATGTTTCATCAATAAATTAAATTATGTTCGAGATTTAGCGGGGATGGGCTAATTAGCTTTATTCAAAAAGGACAGGAACCATTAAAGAAATAAATATGGTTCCAACTAAGAATGAGATTAACGAAATTTTATAACTACGTTTTATTATAAAAATTATCCCCAATACAACAACTAAAAAGGGAATGCTCCACAAAAAGTAAGGCAAAAACTGTTGAATCATAATATTGAAAATTCGAAACCATGTTTCTCTTTTTCGACGTTGTATTCCTTGCTGTCTAAATAATGGCGCTAGTTTTTAATAACGCCATGCCAAATCATCTACTACCCATTATTATATCCTTTCGTATACTCATATTTGTTCGTCAATAATAAGATTGAACATAGTCAAACAAAAAAAGGGATGCTCTTAAGCGAATAAATTCGCTTGAGAGCATCCCTATTCCTTATATCTGAACAAGCAGTAAAATGATAGATGATAAACATAAGCATGTGCTGACCAAGCATAGGAACATGACGACCTGCTTATGATTGAGGCCGGCCCGCAGCAAGCGATAATGCGCTTGGCTGGCATCTGCCTGATAGATGGCTTTGCCTTGCAGCATGCGCTTCACGACAACGAATATATTATCGAAGATCGGTACGCCGAGCGCCAGAATTGGGATAAACAACGACATCACGGTAGCTTGCTTAAATGCGCCGTCTAGTGCAATGACCGCCAAAATAAACCCAAGGAAGGTAGCTCCAGCATCGCCCATAAAGATTTTTGCAGGAGGTTTGTTATATCGCAGGTACGCAATGGTGACACCTACTAAAATAATAGCCATGATGGCGGAATTGGATTGTCCTTTGGCCAGTGCTACAACGAACAGCGTTACGGCAGAAATCGCCGATAGTCCGCCAGCGAGCCCGTCCATGCCATCGGAGAAGTTAATGACGAC
>NZ_JBFRDK010000012.1:0-66987 GCF_052113545.1 Paenibacillus sp. TAF43_2 | reverse complement strand
GCTTTGGGCCAGGGGSACCCGGCGGCTTTGGGCCAGGGGGACCCGGCGGCTTTGGGCCAGGGGGACCCGGCGGCTTTGGGCCRGGGGGACCCGGCGGCTTTGGGCCAGGGGGACCCGGCGGCTTTGGGCCGGGCGGTCCCGGCGGCTTTGGGCCAGGGGGACCCAGCGGCTTTGGGCCAGGGGGACCCGGCGGCTTTGGACCGGGGGGTCCCGGCGGCTTTGGGCCGGGCGGTCCTGGCGGTTTTGGGCCAGGCGGACCCGGCAGCTTTGGGCCAGGGGGACCCGGCGGCTTTGGGCCAGGGGGACCCGGCGGCTTTGGGCCTGGGGGACCCGGCGGCTTTGGGCCAGGGGGACCCGGCGGCTTTGGCCCAGGGGCACCCGGCGGCTTTGGGCCGGGGGGCTTCTGGATCGGTGGGCCATGGCTGTTCCCGCCTGCGGGACCGCAGGCGACCGTAACGGTTCTCATAAACGGTGGAAGAGCGTTTCCTAGCATAACGGAGGCGTATCGCATTCCTTTCCGACCGGGTTTGAGCATCTATCAGGCTCTAGCGGAAACGGGGGTTGTCAGCTTCAGCTTTAATGGTCAAATTAATTCCGTTAGCGGAGTCCCTATTGGCGGCAATACCAGCTATCAACTTATACTGAACGGACGCGTAATTCCAGCATCGCTGCTCAGCTTCCCGCTTCAGCGCAATGACTCTGTAGCGCTTGAGCTCTTTTTAAGCCCTGTTTTGCGCGAGGATGAAATCGAAAATACAAGCATAGAAAATTAATTAGAACTGACGATTTATTGATATACCCCTCATTAGTGACGCCCCACAGCTATACAAAAAAAAGCTAGAAAAAGCGGTCTCCCCTGACCGACTTTTTCTAGCTTTTTAAAGTTATGCTTTTACTTAATAGCCTTACCTTTGCCGCTCAGCAGCTTTAATTGATCGTTCTCGTAGCCGACCTCATAGGTTACTTGGTATTTGCTTAACACATATTTGCCTTCGACCCGCTCATCTACTGAAATAACAGCGATAACGGTAGCTTTGTCTTCTCTGCTCTCCGTCACATGCATATTTTCGATGACCACATTCAGCGTCCCCAAGTAACCTGCCCTGAACTTCTCGTAGCTCGTCCCTTCCTTCCAATTGCCGCCTAGCAATGAATAAGCATAAACATAATCGGCATTGTTCAGGCTGTCATAAAAATGAGTAACGAGATAATCAGCATATTCCTCAATCTTCGCTTCATCTTCCATCTTCAGTTCCTTATCCGAAAGCTCCAGATCAGGCAGCTTAGTCATCGGTTTAGTAGACCAGCCTTCTGCGATATCGATTACGTTCGCAATGGGGATACTAAAGCCAATTGAACCTTGCTCATAACCGGCAGAGTTTATGCCAAGCACCGATCCCGTTTTCTGATCAACGAGCGGTCCACCGCTGTTACCAGGAGCAATTGGCGCAGAAATTTGATAGAGATCCGAATACAAATAGGAATCAATTTTGAACGTTCTTCCTAGTCCGCTGACAATACCGGTAGTAACCGTATTTTGAAATCCGAGCGGGCTGCCTACAGCAAGCACTTCGTCCCCGACTTCCGCTCTTTCTTTACGCTCTACCTGCAGCGGCTCCGTTCCAGCCAGTTCCTTCACACGAACAACCGCAATATCCGTTTCCGTGCTAATGCCAATGACTTTTCCGTCCAGCTCGCGCGCATCCGCTGTTTTAATTTTCACAGTATGGGAGCCAGCGACAACATGCGCATTCGTGATGAGATCCCCTTGCTTATTATAAAGGAAGCCTGAGCCTTGATCCCCGTTTTCATTTTCAATCATGACGACCAGCTTCTGCGTTTCAAAAATAATATCCTTAAGAGACTTCTGCTTCGTCTCATCAGCTACCGCAAGCAACGGCTTTCCCGTCAGCCTGTTTGGCACCTCTGAATGAATGGCTAACGCAGCAGCCAATCCCCCACATACAATGAGAGTAGAAGCGATGACGCTAATCCAAGCTCGTTTTCTCATCACATCTTCCCCTTAATCCAAATACCAAGTCGCGTGATCAACGACGACGGTTGTATTCTCTACATAAACCCCATATACCGTACTATTAAAGGTGATTTTCTGGCCTGGATCAACATAATCCGGCGTCGCCTCTGCCTTGCCCTTGCCTACCTCTTTGCCGTCAGCATCGTAGACGATAAATTGAACGCTAATCGAATAAATAGGCCGTGTAGCGGCATTTTTCAGCTCGCCTACAATATTTAAATCTCCGAACTCATCTAGCGTCGATTCGATTTTAACAACCTCGACGGCTGCCGTCTGATTTTTTAGATCCTCTGCTGCAGCCTGCTGCATCGCTTGCTCTAATCTTCGCTGTTCCCTTTTCTCGTAATCTGCCTGTGCATCAGTTATCTTTTTGGCCAGTGTCATAATACGCTCATTATCCTTGGCAAAAAGCAGCGCTCGGTCCGTCAGTGCCAACGCATCCGAATAGTTTTTTTTCTTAAGCAATGCTTCGGCATCCTTATAGCTTATATCGACGATTTTGGCGACAATTTGTTCTTTTACAGCTAGCGCCTCTTCACCGTCTAATTGATTCGCAATGTTAAGCCTTGACTCAAGCTCATCCACTGTATTCAGACCTGCCAGTTCTTCCGTCAGCCTCATGACACCAAGTTTAACGTTATAGTCGTCAAGCTGATGCTTAATCTTTATATAGATTGGCTCTTTATGACCCTTTAATTCACCGTTAATCCGCTCCAGTGTCAGTTCTGCCTCTTCAAGCTTACGCTCCTCCAGCTGCTCCCCCGCAGCTGTAATTGACTGTGCCAGCTCTGCGACAAGGGCAACGATCTCCGCATCCTTCTGCAGAGCGCCAAAGCCTGGACGCGCATCCGAGGCTTCCTGCAGCAGCTTCTGCGCTTTGTCATATTTCCCTGCCAGCGCCTCCGCCTTCGCCTCAACATGAAGCTTGATGACCCTATCATTTATTTCGGATTGATATATATAGTAACTAAATACAGAACCAGCGGTAACAAGCGCTAAAATGATAGGCATCAGCCATGCCAAAATAGAGCTCTTAGCTCTACGTCTCCGCGTTTTTTTAGGCTTGCCCGGCTGCTGGCTTGTTGCATCTATCTCTACAGAAGCAGCCCGCTCCGATAACAACATAGATCGCTCAGTACTTAGAGCCGCTGCAGCTTCTTCTCCATCAGCAAGCAATCTGCCGCACTGGCTGCAATAAATGGCATCATCCGTCTGTTTTTTTTCACAATGATGGCAATACACTTCCGTTCATCCCCCAGCCCACGTTTCTCTCTAAACATATCTATCTATTCTATATCAAAAAGTAAATGATCTCCATTTTTTTATAGTGGGAAATGAAGCCATATTTTAAAAAAGCAGCCTATCATGGTCACAATACACTGTGAACAGATAGGCTGCTTCTATTAATGCTCTTTATTTCACGCTATCATTGATGCTTTCGATCCATTTTTCGCTGCCGTCTTCATTGCGCTCAGCTTTGTGTGAGATCGTTGCTTCCTGTACATCGCCAAAGCCCCAGTGGCTTTGCGGCATATCAGGGAACAATGGGGCCAGTCCCTGAAGCGGTCCGCGATAAAGCATACGATTGATCATCGTAACTGCTTCAACACGAGTAATTTCTTTTTTCGGCTTAAAGCTTCCGTCCGGATAACCGGTTAAAAACTTGCCGTTAAACAAAGCTTCGATCGTGTCTGCTGCCCAGTAGCCTGAAGTATCGTTAAAGTGGGCTGTCGCAGGCGCGCTCACTTCAAGCTTGAGGAACCTTGCCATAACCGCTGCAAGCTCTCCTCTTGTAACTGCCGCATCTGGACGGAAAGAGCCGTCTTCGTATCCGCTGAAGTAGCCGTTTACCGTAACGCTTTGGATGTAGTTCGTCGCCCAGTGACCTTTGCGAATATCGTTAAATGAAAGCGGCTCTTCCACTTTCTCGTTTCCAGATAGTCTTGCAACAATGGCTGCAAGCTCCGCACGAGTAAGTGACCCTTCTGACTTGAATTCCTTATCCGGGTATCCAAGAATATAACGAGTATGAGTAAGCTCCCCGAAGCGATCTGAGAATACATTTACTTTTACTGATGATTGGACAGTGGCATTATTCCCGATAAATTCACCCGAAATATCGAATGCCGTATCTGCTGCTTTCATAAGCGGCCATTCAATAACTATTTTGAAGCTGCTGCCTTGTCCGCCAAGCACGTTGGTCACTTTCCATACGATGGTGTTGTCAGTTACTACTCCGCCAGCTGCATCCGCAACAACTGCGCCCGCAGGAATCTTGACCTTAATTTCTCCTGCTGCCATTGGACTGGTGGAGCTGTTTTTGTAATCCACCGTTATGGTTGACTTTGTTCCTTCTTTTACTTTGTTCTTGTCTACTGAAAGAGTAAGCGCAGGATTGGCAGATGGAGCGCTTGCCTCAAAAGGCGTCAGTTCTAGATCATGTTTGACAATCTCCCATTCAACGGAGAGAACTGGGCTTTTATAGTTATAGAACCCATTCTTCATTACGCCAAGATAATAGTCCGTTTCTGGATACACCATATAGGCATAGAAACCGTGTGCATCAGTCAGCTGTTCTGGACTCGCATTGTCATTTGGTGCAAAACCAACGAGAGCCGGCAAAACAACCTCCGTGTTAGGTATAATCCCTTTGCCTTTATTTCTTGCTGTGTCCGCGTAATAAAGGACAACGGATGCACCTTCAATTACTGCTTTTGTAACCGAATTAGTAACCGTTCCATATGGATCGACAAGCGCCTCAGAAATATTCATTTCCCCTGAAGCCGTTACTTTGACCCCTGCATGGCTGAAAATAATTTCCTTGCCAGGTTCAACTTCATATCTAATTTCCAGCTCGTATTCTCCAATAGCAAGCCCATTCGCATTAAATACGCCTTGCGGGCTAAGTGTAAATGCTTTCGGAGCTCCGCCTTCGGAAATGTAGCTGCCATCCGCTTGTTTCAAATAAATATATGTTTTAGCAAGCAGATCACTGTTAAACAACGAGGACTTGCCATCTGGCTGCTTAAGCAGCACGATACCAGTTACCGTTTTCTCGGATTCAAAGTTTTCTTCGCCTGCTCCTGTTACTTCACCAACTTGAGCCGATTGCTTATAGGTTACAGGTGTAGGAACGCCGCCAACATCAACCGTTTGCGTCACTTCCAGCTCATAAACGACATCGCCTTTCGGAACCACGACATAATAAGCTCCGCTAGCATCGGTAATAACCGTTTCATCAAAGTCTGATCCTGGAGTGATAACGCCGTCGCCATCTAGATCAAGCGTTACGCGAACACTTGCGCCAGCGATTGGCGAATTCGTATCTCCCTTTGTAATAAAGCCTTTAACTGCAGCAGGCAAGAAGGTAATGATGATCTCATCCTGCGCCTTTAAGCCAAGCTCTTTATTGTACACATTTGCTTGAATCGGAATCTGCTGCTCGTTGATGCCTGTAATTTGCTGTGATTTGTACGTAACCTTCGCTATTCCTTGCGCGTCAGTTAGCGCAGTGTTTCCACCAACAAACGTCCCTTTACCAACAGGAGCTTCAAAAATAACCGTTACATCTTTAATTGGAGTGCCATCTGCATTTGTTAGCAATGCTGATAGCTCGGTAGTTGATTTGCCATCGCCCAAAATTTTCTCTGGACTTGCGGTTAACGCCAGTACCGCTTTAACCACTTCAAAGCTGTTATCCGCTAATTTTGTCTCTGAAGGCAATAAGGCTCCTTCAACGTCCAGTGCCCTGAATGTAACTTCGTACTTGCTTGCTGTTGTTAATTCAGGAAGTAAATACGTTGTATTTTCCCACTTCTTATAGCCGTCTGCCACGAAGGTATCCTGATTGACAAGCGTAAGCGGTACGATAATACCGTTCACATTCGCCGTAACGCTCTTAGCAAGCAAGGAACTGACAGCACTCAGCTTAAGCTGCTCGCCTGGAATGATAATTAATACCTTTGATTCGCCMTGCGCTTTGTCTCCGGCCCATCCATCGAGCGCTCTATGAATATTAATCGTCACCGTTGCAGGAGCTGAAACTTGATTATCTCCATCCGTTACAGTGTACGTAAAGCTATCCTGTCCAGATATGAAATCTGAACCCGGTTTATAGATCCATGTATCACCTGATACATTGTAATCGGCAGGCTCTAACGTACCTCTGCCTGGATTGCTCTCTAAACCGTAAACAAGCTTCGTAACTGTCTCGCGATCTGAACCTTTAAAAACAATAATAATATCAGTTGTGCCTTCGGCAACATTTACAGTGATTGGTTCTGCAACCGGCTTGCCGTTGTAGCCAATCGCGATTGCAGCAGCCGCTTCTGCAAATTGTTTCCCATCGCTGCCCCTCCAACCAAATTCAACCGTGCTTCCTTCTGCTAATGAGGTTGAAGGCTGGAATTTCAGACTTTCCAAATCGCTTTTTGCAATGATTTCAGTACTGCCTGGCATCAAATAGACTGACTCACCAACAGAAGGTGTGTACCAAAGCGTTCCGCTCTGATTGAAATTTGCTGGAACAATAATCGCAACTTCTTTCAGCAAATCGCCATCTGCATCTGTGTAACGAGGCGATTCCGTGAAATCCGTTGTTTTAAAAGCAATAATTTCACCAGAAAGTCCCGCTTTTACAATGTCATCTAAGACTGGCGGAGTGTTAATGGTAATCGTGACCTTCTTGTTTTCCTTCGCATATTGCTTGCCGTCCGAGCCGTTCCAGTCGAATGTTACTGAACCCGTCACGCCTGCAGCAGGCACAAAGGTTAAGCCATCTAAGTCACTTGCTTTAATGACAAAGCCGGCAGTCGTAATGTCATAAGCTGGGCCATTGCCTATTTGAAAAACAAGCTTGCCTTTTGCAGGATCTGGGAGCGATACAAGCTTCACTCTGCTTAAGCTCTCACTGTTGGAATCACTGTACGAATCCGTAAAGTCCTTAATTGCAAAAGGCACCGTGCCACCTTTCAATATTTCCTTGTTAATCTGTTCTACCGTTGGAGCAGCATTCGCTTTAATAGTTACCGCAGCTGGCTGCTTCGCGTATTTCGATCCATTATAACCATTCCAATTAAATGCTGCCGTACCTGTGAATCCAGCATCAGCTGGAACAAAGGATAACGTATCCACTTCTCCGATCGCAATTTCATCACCGGCTTCAACTGCCTTGCTGCCTAGGAACAATGAGCCTTGTCCCACTGCTGGCAGAGTAACTATCTTCACACGCTGAAGTCCATTGTAATTAGCAGCACCGTTTGCTTTCGCATATTGGCTTCTAAACTCGTCAGCTGTAAAAGCAGTCGGCTCATATTGAAGACCGTCCTTCGCAATGTTGCTAACGACAGGGTCGTTCGTATAAGTAATGCTCACATTTGCTGGTGTTAAAGAATACTGTTTGCCGTCAAATCCATCCCAAGTGAAGGCAACTGTGCTTTCTTCCGCCAAATTTGCAGCTGGAACGAAACGCAGCGTATTTAATTCCGTTAAAGAAATTTCAGTATTAGAAGATACTACGTAGTCCACCCCTTCGGATGTATAACGCAGCTTTCCGCTATTGGAAAAGTTGGCTGGCAGGCTAATACGTACTTTTGTCAGTGCATCGCCATCCGCATCGCTATATGCATTCGCATTAGTGAAATCGGTAGCTTTCATTTGAACCGTATTGCCAGCTATAGCTGCAAAAGAAATGTTACTAACAATTGGCGCCGTATTAATAGCAATGGTCACTTGCTTATTATCCTTCGCATACTGAACGCCGTCTGAGCCATTCCACTCAAACGAAGCTGTACCGCTGGCATTGCTCGCAGGAACAAAGCTCAGCTTGCCCAAATCAGCTGCACTGATTTCATCGCCCACGGCCACAGCTGCAGCAGAACCACCGTTTGTAATCATCAGCTTACCGGCAGCTGGCGCCGGCAATGAAACGATTTTCACCTTGCTTAAGTTTTCCTTTGGCAAAGTTGCATCCGTATACTGGCTTGTGAAATCTGAAGCTGTAAATGTTAGTGTTTCACCTTGATTAATAGCCTTATTTATATCTTTTACAACAGGAGCGGCATTTGCAGTAATCGTTACCGTCCCATCGATAGCCGCGTACTTGCTTCCATCATAGCCATTCCACTTAAATGAAGTCGTGCCCGTTAAACCTGCTGCATCTGGAACGAAGGTCAATTGAGCGACATCTGCCTTAGCAATTTCGTCATCTAATTTAACATCCACTCCTGCAAGCTGGAGCTTGCCGCCGCTTGGAAGCGAAACGATTTTCACTTTTTCAAGCTTAGCAGCTTGTGCTTCACCTGTTACGCGATAATATTTGCTGCTGAAGTCCGTTAGCGTAAAATTCGTTGGCTCGTATTGAGGTCCCGCTTTTGCAATATCTTTTACCGCAGGGTCAAACGTAGACATCGAATAAATATGCTGAGCTGTTCCAGGCTCATTCTTATCTGGCTGCTTGTCGAACAATATAATATTTACAGTGTATTCTTTGCTTGGATCTGCTCCAGGAGCATTAAGAACAATGTTGTCCCATTTCTGCTCGGTTCCTTGCTTGGAGCCGCTAAAGTACTTCTGCGACAAATCC
This sequence comes from Paenibacillus sp. TAF43_2, assembly GCF_052113545.1. Taxonomy (NCBI): domain Bacteria; kingdom Bacillati; phylum Bacillota; class Bacilli; order Caryophanales; family Paenibacillaceae; genus Paenibacillus; species Paenibacillus sp. TAF43_2. Next base: position 58,369 of record NZ_JBFRDK010000012.1, on the reverse strand, counting down.
AAGTTTTTCTCCCTAATCTCATTGCCGACTTTCGTTTTCTCAATGACATTGACTTCCATATAAAAGTTTCCGTCTTGTTTAGGCAAGAAACCTGTATTTATCGTTACTTTGTCTTTCGTAACAGCAACAGCGGCTCCGGTAATTTCTCCGGTCTCTCTCACGCCGCCGTCAATGACAAGCTGACCCCAATCGATGGTCGTCACCCAGCCGCTGTTGAAATTAGAAGTATTCATGAAATAATGATGTACGGAAATGCCAACATATAAATCCTGATTGGCGACGATACTATTCCATTGATCCGGTTTAATTTCCAGAACGGTTGTATTCCACACATTATTTTTTCCGGATAAAGCACCCAAGTTAAATGCTTGAGGGAATTCCTTCTTGTATGTATCAGACCCAAAATTTGCTGGCCATGGGGTTGTAGGTGCACCTAATGCAATATCTGCAGGGTTAGATGAGAAATATACACGGTCCCACTCGCCTGTACCGCTTTTGTTTGATTCATCGTATTCGTCTACATCAAGAGCCCGTATAAGCATATAAGCACTTTTTGTAGGTTTGGCTTTAATGTCTTTAATTTTAAATTCGATTGGATAAAGAGCCATATTGTTCCCCGTGCTGCTGTCTAAATCGCCGTCAGCTGCACTGTTCGCAGCTCCGCCGCCCCAGTTATCCGTACCAGTAAAATAAGTCGCTCCTGTATCAATCGCTGCAGCACTTGCTGCGTATGGAACAGGGAAAAGCTGAACGAGCAGCACCGCAAATGCCATAAATGCGGTAAATAACCGTTTTCGCCACAGTCTGCTGTTCATTCGACCTCTGTTCCTAGAACTTCTTGGTCCCATAGACCTACCATCTTCCTTCATTCCCGTACTCTCCTTTACTATTAAGATCGCTTTCAAAAGCTGTCTACATTCTTCTGTCTCTTTTTTATAAGTCCGACGACCTATAATAACATTCGTTTCTGTACAAATTCTGTACAATTTCGACAAGAAGAGTGGAAAAAGCTAGAAATTAATAAAAAAAAAAAGACTCCGTCGCATAATTAAATGCTGGAGTCGTTTGTTTGGTATATATATGATTGAATAATAGCTACCTAAGCTTGCTCTTCTTTTATAACCTTAAGGCGTTTCATTACATCATTTGCGCCGCGTCCGTAGTAGTCGTGCAGCAAGTTATATTCCGCATACAGCTTCTCGTAAACTGCAACGTTTGCCGGAATCGGCTTGAACGTTTCTTCGCGTACACGAGCCATCTTTTGAGCCGCATCAACAATGCTGTCGAAACCGCCCTTTGCGGCACCAGCTGCTACTGCTCCAAACATCGCTGCACCAAGTGCAGGCGTTTGCTTGGATGCTGCGACCTTGATCTCGCGATTCGTTACATCTGCATAAATCTGCATAAGCAGCGCGTTCTTCTGCGGCAATCCGCCGCATGCGTACAATTCATTTACTTCAACCCCGTTGCTGTGGAACGCATCGACGATTTTGCGTGTGCCAAATGCCGTTGCTTCAAGAAGGGCGCGGTAAATTTCCCAAGGCTTCGTTAGCAAGGTGAGGCCTACAATGGTACCTGTCAAATCCGTATCTACAAGAACCGAGCGGTTTCCATTCCACCAGTCAAGCGCCAGTACGCCGGATTCGCCAACATTCAGCTCGCTGGCTTTGCGAGTCAAATAAACATGTACATTTTCGCCAGCCTGCTCTGCCTCTTGAAGTACGTAGGCTGGAACAGATTCCTCAACGAACCATTCAAAAATATCACCAACCGCTGATTGTCCCGCTTCGTAGCCAAAGTAACCCGGAATGATGCCGTCCTCAACGACGCCGCACATTCCTTCCACTTCCTTCTCTTCCGTTCCGAGCAGCATGTGGCAAATCGATGTGCCCATCGCCATAACCAGCTTGCCTGGCGTAACGACGCCAACACCCGGCACCGCCGCATGTGCATCCACATTGCCAACCGCGATCGCCGTGCCTGGCGCAAGTCCGATGCGTGCAGCCATATCAGGCAGCAATTCTCCAGCCTTCGAGCCAAGCGGTACAACTTCGCCGCGCAGCTTCGTTTCTGTCAGGTTTTCTAAACGAGGATCAAGCGCTTTGAAAAAATCCTTGCTTGGATAGCCCTCTTGCTTATGCCACATGCCTTTGTAGCCGGCCGTACAGCTGTTGCGAACAATATTGCCAGTCAATTGGCCAATAACCCAGTCCGTTGCTTCAACAAATTTATCTGCAGTTTCATAAATGTCCGGTGCTTCATTCAAAATCTGCCATGCTTTGGCCATCATCCACTCTGATGAAATTTTGCCTCCATAACGCGGCACCCACTTCTCACCGCGCTGCGCTGCCATTTCGTTGATAAGGTTAGCCTCATCTTGTGCAGCGTGATGCTTCCACAGCTTCACCCAGCTATGCGGATTATCCTTGTAGGCATCCTGTACACATAGCGGATTCCCTTTTCCATCGATGGGGAGCATTGTACATGCTGTAAAATCGATGCCTAAACCGATGACATCAGCAGCATGGATACCTGATTCCTTCATTACCGCAGGAACCGACAATTCCAACACTTCAATATAGTCAAGCGGATGCTGAAGCGCCCAGTCATGCTCAAGCTTAATGCCAGATACCGGAAGCTTCTCATCAATAACGTGGTGAGTATACGGCGTGACATGCTCCGCTACCTCGGCACCGTTAGATAGATCCACAAGAACAGCTCGGCCCGATTGCGTGCCGTAGTCTACACCAATTGCGTATTTTTTGCTCATTATCCGAATCCTCCTTATTTTTGGCCGTAGTAGGCGTTCGCTCCGTGCTTGCGTAAATAGTGTCGATCCAATAAAGCTTGATCCATCGGCTGAACATTCGGGTTAAGCTGATACGTATGAAGAGCCATCTTCGCCACTTCCTCCAGCACAACCGCATTATGAACGGCGTTATGCGGGTCTTTGCCCCAGCAAAAAGGAGCGTGGCTGTTTACGAGCACCGAAGGCACTTGGTTTGGATCGATATGGTTTTTATTGAAGGTTTCAACGATGACATTGCCCGTTTCCAGCTCATATGCGCCGTTGATTTCCGCTTCTGTCATCGCGCGTGTGCAAGGCACCTCGCCATAGAAATAGTCGCCATGCGTCGTGCCAAGCGATGGAATAGAGCGCCCCGCCTGTGCCCAGCTTGTCGCCCAAGGCGAATGGGTGTGTACAATTCCGCCTATCGAAGGAAACGCTTTGTAGAGCAGCACATGAGTAGCCGTGTCCGAGGAAGGTCGAAGATTTCCTTCAATCACATTGCCTTCCAAATCTACGACAACCATCTGCTCGGCTTTTAACTCCTCGTAAGGAACGCCGCTTGGCTTAATAACTGCATAACCAGACTCTCTATCTACACCGCTGACGTTGCCCCAAGTAAATGTAACTAATCCGTACTTTGGAAGATCCATATTCGCTTCCCAAACCGCATGCTTCAATGCTTCTAACATGACCACTTATCGCTCCCTTCAAGCTCACATTTCTATGCTGATCCGCATTCACTTATACGGACATTGCCATAGAATATCTTTGCTTTATTATAAGTTGTACGTACAAGTGTGTCACGTCTTTTTTATTCATCCATTTAAAAACATTAACCGTTCAGCAACAGCTTAGCTTTGGGGCGGTCTAGTTGAATCACGTACAACGAGCTGCGGATCATATATTTTATCCTGCGTTTGTCTCCGCTGGTGCTGCTTATCCAGCATACTAAGCAGCAATTCGACCGCATCCGTGCCCATTTCTGTTTTTGGATGCGCAACGGTTGTCAGCTTCACTTCGGTAGCCGTAGCCAGATTCGCATCATCAAAACCGACAATCGAAAGATCCTCAGGCACCGTTAAGCCAGCCTGCCTTACGATATCAAGCATTTTTACAGCCAGCTCATCGTTATAGCAAATAATAGCGGTCGGCCGCTGATCCGGCTCACGCTGCAGCATCGCAAACAAGGCCTGCATCGGCTTGTCCTGCTTCTCCTCCGTCGTATAGCGCAGCAAATAATCCGGCGGAACCGTGTGCCCTTGCTCCCGATGAGCCCGTAAAAAACCGCGCATCCGGTGAACGCCTTGAAAGTCATCCGTCTTAAAAAATCCGGCGATTCGCGTATGGCCGAGCTTAATTAAATGCTCTGCGGCACGATAGCCGCCAAGCTCGTCATCCACGCGCAAGCATGGCGCATCCACGTCGCTATATCGTTCATTGAGCATAATGTATGGAATTTTGAGCGCATCGAGCGCCAAAAAATAATTAAAGTTCGGGTTGCCCTCCGCGCTCTTCGTCGGCTCAATAATGAGCCCGGTCAGCGGCTCGCGCAGCATCGACTCCAGACTGTCCTTTTCTTTATCCTTTTCATTATCCGTGCTCGCCAGCAGAAGTCTTGCCCCTACAGCGCGCAAGCTCGATTCAACGCCTCTGACGATGGTCGGGAATATATAATCTGATATATGGGTCGTAATCATCCCGATCGTCATCCCTTGGGATGAGTTTTTCCGCTCCGGCGCAGATTGGTCCGACACGAACGTCCCTTTCCCTTGTACGCGGTAGAGCCAGCCCTCCTGCTCCAAATCACCGAGTGCTTGGCGCACCGTTTGCCGGCTCATCTCGAATTGCTTGCCGATCTCATTCTCCGATGGCAGCTTCTCGTGCGGCTTAAACTGCGCTGTGACGATCCAGGATATGATTTCCTGCTTTAATTGCATATATTTGGGCGTTTGCTGTTCCTTCACTTCACACCTCAACTCCGTTAGTTGTATTCCTGTAGTATATCATACGCGAAACTTGTACGTACATGATCTCAAGTTCTAACCATAAAACCGGCCAAAAGACAAAATAAAAAGCCGCTCATTGGCGGCCTTCATTTCTCATGGATTAGAACTGCGTTTCCTTCAGCCTCTCCAGCATGTACTTTCTGACCTCATCGCCTAGATCCGCACGCTCTAATGCAAAATCAATCGTAGCTTGTACAAAACCAAGCTTGTCGCCTACATCATGTCTAATACCATCGAACCGATAAGCCATTAAAGAAGAGATATGGTTTAATTGCTGTAAGCTGTCTGTCAGTTGAATTTCCCCAGCTTTGCCTGGCGTCGCTTTCTCAAGCAGATCAAATATGACAGGATCAAGGACGTAGCGTCCAACAACCGCATAGTTGGACGGGGCTTGTCCTTGCGCCGGCTTTTCAATAATGTTGCGTACTCGCGCTACCTGCTTATCCCGCTCAATATCAACAATACCATATTTATGCGTCTGATCCCAAGGCACCTCCATCACAGCTACAACAGATGATTGTTCCCTCTCGTACACATCCATCATTTGCCGCAAGCAAGGTGGATCAGCTTTCAAAATATCGTCGCCTAGCAATACCGCGAACGGCTCGTCCGCTATGAAGCGGCGTGCGCAAAGCACTGCATGGCCAAGGCCTAGCGGCTCCTTCTGACGAACATAATAAATATCGGCCAGCTGTGATATTTTCCGCACCATCTCCAGCATTTCTTCATTATGACGCGCTTCCAGCTCCATTTCGAGCTCGGCAGATTTGTCAAAATGGTCCTCGATCGCTCGTTTGTTGCGTCCGCTGACGATTACGATACTCTCGATGCCTGAATTTACAGCCTCTTCTACGATATATTGAATAGCAGGCTTATCGATAATAGGCAGCATTTCTTTCGGCTGCGCTTTCGTAGCCGGCAAAAACCTTGTCCCTAATCCCCCAGCAGGAATGATCGCTTTCCGAATCCGCTTCTCCACCTTAACATCTCCCCCAGCTCTTTGCTTTCTATGCAATCGCTCCTTTTATCATAACGGTTTCACCCTCGTTTTTCCATGTATTCAAAAGCTTCCACTGTCGCTTCTTTCCAGCTTCGTCCCATAACTAAGCAGCTGTTCGTGCAAACGGGAGCTTAATCATAAAGCTTGCTCCAGTAAGCTGGTCCGCACTTGGATCAAGCGCAATGGTTCCGCCGTGAATATGAATGATGGTTTGTGCGATCGAAAGCCCAAGCCCGCTCCCGCCTTGGCTTCTATCCCTTGATAAATCCCCTTTATAAAAACGCTCAAATATTCGCTCTCGATCCTCCTCATGAACGCCTATCCCGGTATCGGTAATTCGGACCACAATGGAACCATCCTTTTCGGACAAAGACAAAAAGATTTTGCCGTCCTCTGGTGTAAATTTCATGCTGTTGGCAAGCAAATTCATCCATACCTGATTAAGCTGATCACGATCAGCAGTAATTACCGTTTCCTCCATTAACAGCTCAACCGTTTGTCTCTTGGCCATCCACTGCGGCTCGCAGGCAAGCACCACATCACGAAGCTGACGATCCAGTCGATAGGGCTGCGGGTGAAAAGGATGCTGCTGCGAGTCGAGCGATGCCAAATTGAGCAAATTTTCACTTAGCCGAGAAAGCCGCATGCTCTCTTGCTTAATGATGCTAATATAACGCTCCCGCTCAGCTCCAGTAACCTCCTCGCTGCGCAGTGCTTCTGCGAAGCCGCCAATCGACGTAAGGGGAGACTGCATTTCGTGCGAGACATTGGATACAAAATCCTGACGCATCATTTCAAGCTGTGATAAGCTGAGCGCCATTTTGTTCATGCCCTGGGCAAGCTCACCTAGCTCATCGCCGCGTCTTGCGGGCAGCCGTACACTGAAATCCCCCTGTGACATTCGCGTCGCAGCGTTCGTCATCATTTTTAGAGGCCTCACTAAATAACGGGCCACGATTAGAATAAGTACGCTTCCGACGAGCAGCAGCGTAACAAGCAGCGTGACAGCCGTCCATAAGAAGTTGCTATTTTGTGGAAAACGATTTAGCTGAACGAACAATGCCCATCTTTCATTGCCGAATGACACAAGTTTCCCTAAAGCAGGCGGCGAAGGCGGGCTAACCTCCTCACTAGCGTATACATCCAGTCTGACAGAGCTGCCGCCGAATACCTTTCTTAGCTGCTCGAATGTCAGTCGCTCCATAATCAGCTCGCTTCGCTCGCCAGCCCTTACTAAGTAGTTGGAGCTGCTGATAGCGACAATTGACTGCCCTTGCAAGCTTGAGATCTCCTCCAAAAATGCTTGCAAATCTGCCGGCTTCGAGACGGCATAAAGCTGTTCAATGCGAGCAATCGACTTCTCCAGCTGATTGGGCAGCTGTCCCCTTGCATCCCTCTTGAACATTTGGTTCGTGAATAAAAAAGCGACCCCGATGCTAATCAGAACGATAACAAGGAATGTAGCCGTAATTCGAAAGTAAAGGCCGCGAATCATGACCATACCTCCAGTCGATACCCTAGTCCGCGAATCGTTACGATACGGAAACGATATTGCTCCTCGGGAAAACGATCCCGCAGTCTTTTGATATGGACATCAACGGTTCGCTCGTCCCCCTCATAGTCCATTCCCCATATTTGTTCAATCAGATGATCACGGGCAAAGGTTTTGCCTGGATAGCTTGCCAGCTTGAACAGCAGCTCAAACTCCTTAGGCGGCAACGTTACCTTCTCTCCGCCAGCTGACATATGAAAGTCCGTTCGATTCATGAGGACATCGCCGAACTCCACCGTCTGCGAAGCGGTAATCCGGTATCTTTTGAGCAGCGCCTTAACCCGGGCTATAAGCTCCGGCGGATCAAAGGGTTTGACCATATAATCATCCGCACCAAGCTCAAACCCCTTCACCTTCTGCGAGGTTTCTCCCTTGGCAGTCAGCATGAGCAGCGGAATATCATAGCTCGCTCGCAGTTCCGCGCAAAGCGCCCACCCGTCCATGCGGGGCATCATGACATCAATAATCGCAAGATCTGGTCGTACCAAGTCCAGCTTCTCTAATGCGTCTATACCATCTATAGCTTCAATGACCTGACAGCCTTCTCTTTTTAGGAAAAGAGCTACCAGCTCGCGAATGTTTGGATCGTCGTCTGCAACTACGATTTTGGGCATTTTGTTCTTCCTCCAATTAGACTTATGTAGTTATGATTTCAGCATACATGACCAACATGAACGTTACATGAACGATATTGACTTTAAAGCTACATTATAATAATTTTAAAGTAGGATTTATTATTCAACGGAATTTTGAATGGAGGATATAGATGATGCATAAAACAATTATTATTGGTACAGGACCTGCCGGATTGACGGCTGCCATTTATTTGGCTCGCGCGAACATGGAGCCGCTCGTTATTGAAGGGTGGCAGCCAGGCGGCCAGCTTACAACAACAACAGAAGTAGAAAATTTCCCAGGTTTCCCTGATGGTATTTTGGGCAGCGAGCTAATGTCCAACATGCGTAAGCAAGCACAGCGTTTTGGTGCAAAATTCAAAACAGGCTCTGTAAAAAACGTCGACTTCAGCAAACGTCCCTACACGCTTGACGTGGAAGGCATTGGCGAGCTGCAAGCCGAATCCATCATTATCTCTACAGGCGCTTCAGCCAAATACCTCGGCATTCCGGGTGAGCAAGAAAATATCGGTCGCGGCGTAAGCACATGTGCAACTTGTGACGGCTTCTTCTTCCGCGGCAAAAAAATTATTGTAGTAGGCGGCGGCGACTCCGCAATGGAAGAAGCCGTGTTCCTTACTCGCTTCGCTTCCGAAGTAAGAGTAGTTAACCGTCGCAATGAGCTGCGCGCATCAAAAATTATGCAGGATCGCGCTCGTGCGAATGACAAAATCGTATGGAGCCTGAACCGTACACCGCTTGAAGTTGCTGCAACGGGCATGGGCTTGCAAGGGTTGAAGGTGCGCAATAATGAAACAGGCGAGGAAGAATTGCTTGAAACAGACGGCGTATTTATTACGATCGGCCACACGCCTAATACTGGCTTCCTTGGCGGTCAAATCGACACCGATGAGCAAGGCTACATTATTGTAAAGCCGGGCACTTCCGAGACGAACATCCCAGGCGTATACGCTTGCGGCGATGTTCAAGACCGTAATTACCGCCAGGCGATTACCGCTGCTGGAAGCGGCTGTATGGCTGCTCTGGATTGCGAGCGCTACTTGGAATCCCTAGCGCATGAAGCGGTTAATGCATAATTTTTTTTCAAAACTAGACTAGTACAATACGTGCAAATTATGTATAATAAAAGTGTTGAGATTTACAATAGAAAGGCAATGCTACCGCAACCATTTGTTCGCAATATGCTTCGCGTGAGCGGCGCCTGAACGTGTTATGGGAGAAGGTACAACCTCGGCTTATTATGAGCACAGAGGTTGTGCCTTTTTTCGTGTTTCCATATCTTCTCTCACATCATCCATGAAGGAGCGATAATCATGTTATTAGAAGCTGTTTATCACAGACCGAAGCAAAACTGGGCTTACGCCTACGACGGAAAGACGCTGCACCTCCGCTTGCGTACCAAAAAAGACGATGTTGCTGTAGTTGAAGCAATCGTCGGCGACAAGTACGCATGGGATCAAACGATTACAACGGTCCCTATGCATATTTTCACTTCGGATGCACGATTCGATTATTGGGAAACTTCCGTTATTCCTCCTTTTCGGAGGCTGCGTTATGCGTTCCGCTTAATAAGCGGAGATGAGGCGATTATTTTCTCGGATAAAGGTATCGAGCTTACACTTCCTGACAACTCAAATTCATTTTTTGATTTCCCATATATTAATCCAATCGATGTATTTGAGCCGCCAGCTTGGGTGAAGGACGCTGTCTTTTATCAAATATTCCCTGAACGCTTCGCGAATGGCGATCCTTCGATCAATCCTGAAAATGTGCTGCCTTGGGGCGGCGAGCCTACGCCAAAAAACTTTTTTGGCGGTGACCTCCAGGGTGTAATTGATCACTTGGATCATATTTCAGCACTTGGCATTAATGCGGTATATTTCACTCCGCTGTTCGAAGCAACGACCAATCACAAGTATGATACACAAGACTACATGAAGGTTGATCCGCATTTTGGCACAAATGAGAAGTTGAAGGAATTGGTTGATGCTTGCCATGCCCGCGGCATTCGTGTCTTGCTTGATGCGGTATTCAATCACTCAGGCAAAACCTTCCCTCCATTTGTCGATGCTCAGAAGAACGGACAGCAGTCAAAATATGCGGATTGGTTCTATGTTCGGGAATGGCCGCTGCAAGTGGTGGACGGCGTTCCGACGTACGAAACCTTCGCATTTGAGCCGCTTATGCCGAAGCTGAACACCGAGCATCCTGAGGTGAAGCAATATTTGTTCGAGGTAGCTCGCTACTGGATCGAGGAGATCGGAATCGACGGCTGGAGACTGGACGTTGCCAATGAGGTTGATCATCAGTTTTGGCGTGAGTTCCGTCAGACGGTAAAAGCAGTGAATAAAGACGCTTATATTTTGGGCGAGATTTGGCATGATTCGATGATGTGGCTGCAGGGGGATCAATTCGATGCGGTTATGAATTATCCTTTCACGAATGCAGTTCTTGATTTCTTTGCTTATCAAACGATCGATGCGACTGATTTCGCTAATGCAATTGGATCGCAGCTTGCAGCATATCCGCAGCAAGTAACAGAATCGGCTTTCAACCTGCTCGATAGCCATGATACGCCTCGTCTGCTTACGATCTGCGAGGATAATACGGATGCGATGAAGCTTTCTTCGCTCTTCCAGCTGACCTTCCCTGGAACCCCATGTATTTATTATGGCGATGAGGTAGGCATCAATGGCGCTGGCGATCCAGGCTGCCGCAAATGCATGGTGTGGGACCCAGAGGAGCAAAACCGTGAATTGCTCACGTTCTATACCGACGCAATCGGACTGCRCCACAAGTACAGTGCGCTTCGCAGCGCTGATATTCGCTTCGTGCACGTTGGCGCAGCAGATGGCACCTTGGTCTATGAGCGTCGTGAAGGCAGCCAGCGGCTTCTTATCGCGATGAATGCTCGCGGCGAAGCTGCTGATTTGAGCTTTGCAATTGAAGCTCAGCCGACTGATTGCAACGCTGCTCCTCACGCTGTTGCTTTTAGAGGCTTTGCGAAACCAGCAACTGCAACTGCTGTAAGCGAGGCTTCTGCATCCCCAGTGGCTGCCTCGATCGAAAATGCTAAGGCCGATGCTAGATCGGTTGCAACAGCTGTCATCACCGATAACGGCGCATCGACATGGTCTGTATTGTTATCAAACACTAGCAAATATGCAGTAAGCTCTTCCTTTGCAAGCAGCAACGACGGCAAGCTTCAATTCACGTTGCCTGCTTACGGCTATGTGATTTTGGAGCAGTCTGCCGAGTAACCAATAACCTTATTTGCTTAGGGCAGTCCAATCGCGGACTGCCCTTCTTTTGGTTGATTCACACGTCCATGTAACACAATAAGCACCTATTTGTGCTTACAGACCAGTAACCACAGCTACTTTCTCGCTGTAAGAACACATACGTGCTTACAGCCTCTTTTTTAACCTTCCGCATACGCCTAATTCGCTCAATAAGCACGTATTTGTGCTTACAGACCAGTAACCATAGCTACTTCTCGGCTGTAAGAACACATACGTGCTTACTGCTTGTTTTCTACCCGCCGCATGCGCCGAATTCGCTCAATAAGCACCTATGTGTGCTTACAGTCCAGTAACCATAGCTACTTCTCGGCTGTAAGAACATATATGTGCTTACAGCCTGTTTTCTACCTTCCGCATACGCCGAATTCACTCAATAAGCACCTATTTGTGCTTATTGATCAGTAACCACAGCTACTTTCTAGCTGTAAGAACACATACGTGCTTACAGCCTCTTTTCTACCTTCCGCATGCGCCGAATTCACTCAATAAGCACCTATTTGTGCTTACAGACCAGTAACCATAGCTACTTCTCGGCTGTAAGAACATATACGTGCTTACAGCTTCTTTTCTACCCGCCGCATGCGCCGAAATTACTCAATAAGCACATATATGTGCTTACAGATTAGTAACCATAGCTACTTCTCGGCTGTAAGAACACATACGTGCTTACAGCCTCTTTTCTACCTTCCGCATACGCCGAATTCGCTCAATAAGCACGTATTTGTGCTTACAGACCAGTAACCATATCTACTTCTCGGCTGTAAGAACATATATGTGCTTACAGCCTCCTGCCTACCCGCCGCATACGCCGAATTCGCTCAATAAGCACATATACGTGTTACAGCTACTACTACTACTCGTTACCTTCAGAAGTGTTTGAGGAAATCTTTAATAAATTGAGGCTAGACATCTAATTGGCATTCATGCAATAATTACTTAAACGATTAAGTGTCTGCTTTTAATCACGCCAATTCCCATTTATAATCCAACAATCATTATCAAGCTTTAGCAAGCTCTCACGATACCAATCGTATTAAGAAGGTTGAAGGAGTTGTATCCCCATTAAAAAAGCTACGCTTAAGGACATTGCAAAGGCTGCTCAAGTTTCTGTAGCTACTGTCAGTTATGTACTCAACAATGTCTCCAATCAGACGATTCCCGCAGAAACAAAATGCCGTGTCCTCGATGCAGCCAAGCAATTGAATTATGTACCCAACCTTGCTGCCAGATCGCTAGTCAAGCAAAAGTCTGGATTGATTGGCATTCTGATTAACAGAGCGGAAAATGAAGGCTTCTGGAAGCAGTTCCGTTATTCTCAGTTTATTAATCGGCTGGAGCGGCTGCTGTCAAATCGCGGCTACCATGTTGTATTATTCAGCTTGGATGCCTCAAGCCCAAATCTCGATATTATCTCGGAACGCAAGCTGGACGGCGTATTTGTTGTTGATGTTAAGGAGGAAAACTTCCACCTGATTTCTAGCCACTTCTCTACGGGCGTCCCTTTAATCGTTGTGGACAGCATGATTGATGATCCCTTATTTTATAAGGTTAATTACGATTATGCCGATGCCTTCACTCATGCATTCGCATCGCTCATACAGCCTAAGGAGAGCTTTTTGATAATCGACAGCTTCAACAATGCAGACCTCGTTAACCATATTTGTACTCATTCAGGAATAGAACGCAATCAAATCCATGTTATGGACGAAGAGCATGACTTAAAGGCATTCCTAGAACACAATTCGGATCGGACCGGCATCATTCTGAACGAATTTGTTGCCATCTTAGCAGCTAAGTACGTTGATCCAAAAAGCTTAACTGTCATTTGCATGGCAGGCTGTCCAGAAATCGCCCCTGCTTCCGCTTCCAAGATATCGTTTGGCGATCGCAAGCCAGAAGAAGCGTTCCAGCTTATGATGCAGCTGCTGAATGATCTGAAGTCTGGCCCTACAAACAAATATGTTCTTGTAAAAGCTSATAAATAAGCAAACGCAGAGTAATCTCTGCTTTTTCTATAACAACTTAAACGATTAAGTTATCCTCTATATCCTTAATAACTGCAGTTAATTATTAACCAAGTCAACCATTCTTATAGGAGGTTATATTATGCTCGGATTAGCAAAAGAATCAAATGGCAGCGCTCCTAATCTTCAACCGCAAGAAGGTTCTGCTTCATCTCTGTGGAAAAACCGAAATTTCATTGCCGTATTCTCCAGCTACAGCTTATCGCTGCTAGGCAATACCTTTCATAGCATCGCGCTTAATCTGTGGGTGCTGCAAACGACAGGAAGCGCCAAGCTCATGTCCGTTGTACTCATTACCCATCTCGTAATCAGCATGTTGTTCGGTTCCTTCGCAGGCACGATTGCGGATCGCACCGATCGTCGCACGTTAATGTGGGTGACAGATATAATCCGTTTTGTGCTCGTCGGCGCCATCGCTGTACTTGTTTACCTGCCTAATATACCGTTTATTTTTATCGTTATTTTGACTGCCATCGTCGCATTTGCAGGGGTCATTCGAACGCCTGCCTTCCAGGCTTCGCTCGTCGAAATTATTGATAAAGAACAAATAACCAAGGCCGTTGGGGTAATCAATATATCGGATAACATCATCCGAATATCTGGCTTTGCTCTTGGAGGTATCGCTGTTGCCGCATTTGGCGGGGCATTTGCGATTGCTATCGATGCAGTAACCTTTCTGCTCTCAGCAGCGCTGCTGCTCTTCACGGGCAAGTTCCCCTATGCAGCGGTTCGAGATACGCAGAAGGCGCAAACCACCTTTAAAGAGGATCTCAAAGCAGGCTTCCGATACGTATGGACGGATCCATTTGCCAGAGCAGCAGTTATTTTGTTACCGGTAGTTATGTTCTTCTTTCTGTCCACCTTCATGCTCATTCAAGTCATGGCCGTCAATGTATGGCATGCAAAACTTTTTGTATTCGGACTTATGGAGGCGTGCATCCCGCTCGGTTATGTCGTAGGCTCCATACTGATTATTAAGCTCGATACACGGTTAAAAGGCAGAGGAAAATGGATCATTGGGAGCATGATCCTCATGGGTCCTATGTTCATCGCCATATCACTAATGTCATCTGCATTTGCAGCATTGCCGCTTATCCTTCTCGTTGGCTTCCTCTTCTCCTTCAGTACGACGATCATCTTTATCGCACTTCGGGTAGCTATTGATCCTTCGATGCAAGGCAGAGTATTTGGACTCATAGGTGCTCTAACAAGCGTGGCGCCGCCTGTCGGCCTAGCCGTATTCTCAACTCTATCTGATATACACGGACCTGCCGTCATCATAGCGATAAGCGGCGCAGCAATGCTCATTATTGGCTGCATCTCCTACATGTATATGAAGGAGATGCGTCACTTCAACTAAACGAATAGACTGGCACCATTTTAAGATTGAATAACTGGGAACTCGGCGATCCGAAGCCGCGCGCAGCCGTAAGGGATAAGCGTAATTTCTTCCACGGGTTCCTTGCTCGCAACAGGCCCTATTGGCAGAGTGCCAGCCGAATTAAGCTCCATGGTCCATTGCGGGATCCGGCGACCGTTCATTCGCAAACGTATCGGTGCGTTCTCAGCTGCGAAGGGCTGCCTTACCATTGCTGCGGCTTCCACAATAGGTTTTCCCTGTTCATTTCCCTTCAGACTCACTCCATAATTCCATGGCGACTCCGGGTAAATCTCCCAGTCATGATAAGGCTCGTATGTGCGATGCTTCTGCCAGCGCTCCTTGATTGGGATAACGAACATAAGCGGTCCGCGCTGCAAGCCGGCCGCACCGTTAGCTCTGCTGATCGTGCGTGCCTCCATTGGAAGCCGAAGAGTCAGCTCATCGCCATCGTTCCAAACCTGCCGCAGCATAGCAAAACCTTTTTCGATGATCATAGCAGGCTGCTGTTGTCCGTTGATCAACAGAACCGGTGCGCTGCACCATTCCGGTATTCGTAATTTAATCGGGAATTCAGCTGGCTGATTTATCTGCACTTTCATCGTTATCGTTTCTCTAAATGGATATTCCGTTGCTACACGTATGGAAACATCGGTACTTGCATCGATGGCAGCTGTGATCGTACAGGGAGCATACGCGATTGCAGCCAAACCGCCGTCCTCCGTTGCCATCCACAATCTTGCCGTGTATTTCGGCCATCCTTGATGCATGTTAGCGGTGCAGCAGCCAAAATGCGGCTCAATGCCAAATAGATTGGCTTCATTGTTGTTTTCCGTCCAATTGCGTTTGGCATGCGTACACATAATCTGGTTAGCTTGCTGGTCATATTGATGAACTTTCCAATCCGGGCTGATTGCGGCAGGCAATGCATTATAAGCAACCTTCTCCAAAATATCACCGAAGGAGCCATCGCCTGTAATCCGGATCAGATGCTCCAACGAATGCATATATTCCACCACAGAGCACAGCTCCGTGCCTTGGCTAGGATGAGTTCCTGCAAGCCATTCGTCACCAGAAAACATGCCGTTAACTTGGCCATGGTAAGTCATCACGCTTGAAATCCCTTTGTATGCAGCTTCGATATGCTGCTTATCCTTTGATTGCATGTAGCGGAGAGCCGGCTGCTTGAATGACATCGCTACGTTAACAACATGAACCCGGTGATCAAATGCCTTCTGCAAGGACCAATAAGGATAGTCTTCATATAAGCCTGTCCAGTCCAGCGTTTGCTCCTGAATCAATTGCGAGAGCTCAAGCAAGAAAGGCTCGCCGGTGCGATTGTACAACCAATAAATGCTGATGAGATTTTCGCCGCCTCTAGCCTTTGCCCATTCCTGCAAAGGACGATTCGGCAGCTCCGCAAGCTGATATTTGAAATAGTTCATCAAGAATGGTTCTACCCGTTCATCGCCAGTATGCTCAGCGTGCTGAATCAGCACCTTGAGCATAATCATTCGGCTCCACCAATCTTCATTTGCGGCAGGCCCGAATTGTCCATCCTCGCGTGCGCTTGCAAGCGTCCATTCGATCCACGGCTTTACTTTGGCCTTAAGCTTGTCATCATCAAGGAGATAAGCAAGCGGAAGCAGACCGTCCAAGTAGTAAGGTCCTCTTTCCCAGCTGTCTCCATCTCCTCCGAGCCAACCGCTATTCGGCCCGACATAGCTCCAAAATTCATCTAGATGCCCTGTCATTCCCTCGCTTTGAATCTCCAGCTGGTCTCTAAGCCAGCCGTCCGGCTTAATCGCACCAAGCGGCAGCTCTTGAAAAGGGGTCGAAGCAAGCGGTGCACGGTTCAAAAATATAGCGCTCAATTTGTCATCTCCTCTATGCTGCTTATGTAGTTGAATTTCATCTAGCCATGCTAGTGATCCTTAACCCGTTTCCTTAAAGAATAAATGATTTGCCCCAAAGGAATACTAATTTGGAAATAAGCTAGTACTGGAGGGAATCGTTAGTAATGAACAATGCAGCTAACCAGAAGGATTCCAGCTCTTCTCAGCTTCGCGTAAAGGATAAGGTTGCGGTCATCACTGGAGCTGGTTCCGGCATAGGACGCGCTGCCGCGCTGCGTCTCGCACAGCAAGGAGCAAAAATCGTTCTTCTCGATCTCATTCACAACCGTACTGAAGAGGCAGAGCAAGAAATAAAGGAATTAGGAGGCGAGTCCTTCTTCATCGATACCGATGTTGCCAATGCTGAACGGATGCAAGAAGCGATCCAAGCTGCCGCAAAGCATTTCGGACGAATCGATATTGTGTTCGCTAATGCGGGCATTAACGGCACACTCGCCCCTATTGAAGATCTGTCGCCCGAGTCATGGGATGAAACGCTAACAACGAATCTAAAGGGAACCTTCCTTACCATCAAATATGCAATCCCCCATATGAAAAAAGCCGGCGGGAGCATCATTATAACGAGCTCTATTAATGGCAATCGTGATTTTTCAGGTGCCGGCATGGCTGCTTACAGCTCCTCCAAGTCAGGTCAGGTCGCTTTTGCCAAGATGGCTGCTCTAGAGCTTGCCCGATATAAAATACGTGTGAATGCCATTTGTCCTGGAGCCATTCAAACGAACATTGGGGAAAACACCCATCGCACTGCTCAAGTAGATAAAATCACCATACCCGTGAACTACCCTGAAGGCAGCCAGCCTCTTGAGCATGGTCCCGGGCAGCCTGAGCAGGTCGCCGATTTAGTGCTGTTTCTAGCATCGCAGGAATCCAGCCATATCTCTGGAACCGAAATTTACATCGACGGGGCAGAAACCTTGCTATAGAAAAAGAAGCATACAGGGTTGGAATGCCTTAGGGATGATCCTTAAGGCATTTTCTACTATGCTAAACTGAGGGCTGAATCACATCACTCTGATCACTTTTCCGTATCAGCTGCCAGCTGAGCGTGGATCGTAACCAGCGCCGCTTGCTCCAATAGTTCAGTTGAACGATTCGGATCGATTTCAATGACTCCCGTCTGAGGGTTCCGAAGCGTCGTCCACACCTCATCCGCATAGTTCTGTATATAATCTTTATACTTCGATTTTTTGTTCATGTCATCCAGCAGCAGCAGATTTTCAAAAAAGATTGAATTGAAAATAATCGGCTGTGTGTAGAGACGCGAGCTGCCATAAAATTTCAAAGCCGCATCAGCGATGCTTACTGCTTTGTTCAAGTACGATTTTTCACCAGTTGCTTTGTATAAAAGTACGCTGGCTCCAATCATCGTTCCTTGATTATAGGACCATTGTGTTTTATTAATATTTCCGTTTAGGTCAATATGGTCCCAGTAAAGCCCGTTAGGCGCCAGCATGCAGTCATTTACCCAGTTATACATTTTCTTCGCCCAGTCTAAATAGTATGTATCCTTGCTGATTTCATATAAATACAGTCCTATTTGAGCTGCAGGCGCATTCGATAYGGTATTCCGATCCTTGCTCCACGATGCCTGTGTCCAGAAAACGCCGCCAGGGCAAGCATGAGAGGCATCCGTGTCCCAGCCGGATACTTGCAGCTCAAATATTTGCTTTGCTCTATCTAAAGCTGCAATATCACCAGTAATTCGGTAAATTTTTATAAGTTCTATTGCGATCCAATCATTATCATCATAAAAGATGTCCCCGCCTCCGCCAAGCGGTGCGCGTACGTAAGAATCGTAGCCTGCAGGTGTCTTCGTGTCATTCCAATATGCAGCTAGACCATCTAATCGATTCTGAATGTCGGTTTTGTATTTCTCGCCCACCGCAGGTATTTTCGCCAAAGCTACGGTTGACTGCATCGTCCCTGCATAAGGCCAAACGTAGGAGTATTTATTGTTCCCAGAATGTGGGCTGTTCTCGCTGTAGAGCTTGGTGTCTGGCTGATAGAAGTAGGTTTGTAGAGCCTGATAAGCCGCTTCAGCCCGTTCTGCATTTTGATTTTTATTCGGTTTGGCCCAGACGCTTTGACCGGACGTCATTAATAAAACAACAATCGACAATGCAACAAAACGGAACGTCTTTACTGGTTTCGGTGTACTCATGATATACCTCCCAAGGATCTACTTAGACTGCTCTATATTAATCCAGACTTCTCCAAAGCTGCTGCCGTTTCGAGCAGGATCACGCCGCTAAGCTGTGTGCTGAGCTCGATTTCCTCTTCAAGCGATTCATCCCACCGTTTGCTGAAAAGAATATCCCCCCGGCTCGCAACACTGCTCCATAGGGACGATGCGTTTGCATACAATACATCTGCTACTTCACTTCCGCTGCCCATCGCAAGGGCCAGCTCGCCTGCATAACGAACAAAAATCCCTTTAAACAAGCCAGCATCCCCGCCGCCTTCTGCAGGCAGGACATTAGCTTCCTGCGAAGCAAACTCCTCCACAGACGCCTGCCATGTCCGAATGGCATCTTCAAGATAACCTTTTTCGCCCGTAATCTTGTACAGCTCAACTGCTGCTCCAATGAATACGCCCTGGCAATAAGTAAACTTCCATTCCTTATCGATAGCACCATCGCCTAGACGGTTAGCGCCATCCCACACGAAACCGCTTTCAGGATCAACAAGCACAGCTTTCTGCCAATTGTAAATCTTGATTGCCCATTCTAAATCTTCCTGCTTGCCGAATACCTGATATAGACGTGCCGCCAAAATAGCCGCAGGAGCATTAGCAGGCGTGTTTTTATAATCAAGCTGCGTTTTCTGCCAAGCAATTCCGCCGCCGACATGGTCATTCCATCCCGTCTTAATATCCTCCCATAGCAGCTTCGCAGTGCGCCMGTAGGTCTCATCTTGATCAATCAAATACGCGCGAAGCCAGCCAATTGCCATCCATTCCATATCATCGTATAGATTGTTAGGCCATTCTCCGCCGTTTCTCTCCAGAAGGCCTTGGTGTAGCATAGCCAACCTTTGCTTATAGATGGAATCACCCGTA
The DNA here is from genome assembly GCF_052113545.1 of Paenibacillus sp. TAF43_2. Lineage (NCBI taxonomy): Bacteria > Bacillati > Bacillota > Bacilli > Caryophanales > Paenibacillaceae > Paenibacillus > Paenibacillus sp. TAF43_2. The sequence goes on along the minus strand of NZ_JBFRDK010000012.1, from coordinate 38,707 downwards.
CGGTTCCATCCATCCACCTGCGTTTCAACCGCATGGGCCATCCACCAGTAATGAAAAATCGTGTTGCACGCTCCGCCGGGACATGGAGTCTTAATGTCATACAAGCTGATACTTGGGTTCCAGAACTGAGAATCCAATGTTCGTTGAGCCTGCTCCGCTCTCATATCCCAGAACGCAGCTTTTACGTTGTTTGCCATCTTCCTCTACCTCCGTTTCACTTTGATCCATTAGGTTTCCCGCGACCTGCAAATTGCTTTAGCACGGGATTACTTCCTCTTTGAAAATGTACAAAATAAAGCACTTTCAAATAATATACTATATTTCACATGTTAATATGTCAATATGTCATCTTTACATTTCAGGCTGTAATTTTCTACAAAAAAAGGCCGTTTCAAGAGCCATATTGGCAGCTCTAAGAAACGACCCTTTATTCTGATCTGACGTTAAATAGATACGGTAGAATTTCCTTGAACAATCTCGTGCTCCACAATATTGTTCAATTCCGTAGTCTCATTATTCCAAACACGCTGCAATATTTCGACAGCTCTCCTGCCTGTATCACGCTCGTTCTGGCGAACATGAGTAAACAAATAATCGCCAAACGGCTGACTCGGAGAGTCAAAGCAAACAATTTGATAGTCTTCCGGAATCCGTTTCTTTAGGGACAACAGCGCTTCCCGCAAAATAAGAGCAAGATTATATTCCGTAACGACATACGCATTAAGATCCTTATTAATTTCCACGAAATGGCGTACCGTCTCAATATCATACTGTACTTTAATCGTTTGAAACGATTGCGGCAAAGAGCTGTATAGATTCGTCATAATATGCTCAGGTTTAGGTGTAAACCCACGCTGCAAGCACGCATCATTAAAACCTTGTATTCGGTCTTCAATCGTCGTCGTATTGTCTGCAGGCGTCGATAAGAAACCGACATGCCGGCCCTCTTGATTCAGCAAAATATTCGTAAGGTCGAAGGCTGCCTTTCTATTGTCTGTATACACAGCGGTAGCCGCAATCCCCTTCAAATATCTGTCTACTAACACAATAGGAAAACCGTTTAATACGAGTCTGAGCACTTCAGCATTATAGTGCTCGCCGTGGCCTGGGAATACAACAATGCCATCGACACCCAGCTTCACAAAAGCACGAATGGCAGCTTCTTCTTCATCACGATTATCGTAAGTCAGCTTCATCATCATGACGCAGCCGCTAATCGCGCATTGCTCTTCTATTCCGCGAATAAGATCAGCACCAAACGAATCGCCAAAGTCTGGCAGAATCACACCTACAATGCGCACAACCTCATCTTCCGGCCTCGCTTCTGCGCTTTCTGACTGCTTCTGCAGCTTCGTTTCTTGCAGATCAGGCAAAACCTCCGCCACAAAGGAGCCCTTCCCTTGTATTCTCTCAATGAGTTTATACTGCGAGAGCATCTCCAGCGCTTTCTTAGACGTAATTCGGCTAACGTTAAATTGGGCAGCAAGTTCTTTTTCCGAAGGAACGCRCTCCCCTTTTTTCAATTCGCCGTCATTGATTTTTTGAAAAATATAATTATAAATCTGCTCGTATAAAGGATTATCCATTAGCCGACCTGCCTTGTCATAGTATCTTGATATATCAACTATACAACTTTATTATCACGACATCAATATATGAAAAGGCGAAATGGAGCAACGGCGCTGCCGTCGCCCCGCTACGTCAATACTAACTTATTCCAAATCTAGTCTTTCTATTTTGGCTGCGGCTTCTATTAAGAAAACTCCGCTCAATTGCACGGATATATCCAGAGGCTCCTGATGAGGCATATCCCAAGCGGGGCCAAACAAGCCAATTTCCTTCGTGCTGCCTTTCGAGAGCAGTGTATCCGCATTATGAAAGATCATTTCTTTCATTTGGACGCTTTCGTTGACTTCATACAAATGGATTAGATAACGAATGAATATGCCTTTGAACAGTCCACCGTCTCCGGTTCCTTCTTCCTTCATCATTCCGGTCTCAGCAACCGTATGATATTTCATAGCCGAGGCAGCGGTTTTCTCCGCATCTGCCAAATACGTCTTGTCATTTGTATGCTTATAAAGCTCAACTGCCGCGCCTATATAAGTGCCTTGGTTATAGGTGAATATCCAATTTTTATTGACATTAAGATCGCCATTCTCTTCCAGCTTAAGGCCATCATACACAAGACCGCTTTCAGGATCAACCAAATTTTTCTTCTGCCAATCATATATCTTTTTGGCCCATTCCAGATCTTCCTTATCGCCAAAATACTCATACATCCTTGCGGCTAAAATAGCTGCCGGCCCGTTCGAGCATGCATTCCGGCTGTCTCGTTGATCCTTCTTCCAAGCCATGCCGCCCAACTCATCTTCCCACCAAGCGGTCTTAATATCATTCCACAGCTTTAACACATACCCTTTAACCATCTCGCTTTTGGTTGCATCATAAAGCCTCAGCGCTGCAAGAGCGAGCCATTCCATATCATCATAAAATTCATTAAACAATGACCCGTTTTTTTTAATAATGCTTTTGACGATCCCCTCTGCCCTATCGGTATAAGCAGCATCACCCGTTCTCTCATACCCGTCCATCATGGCATCCACAGCATGAGCCTTCCACCAATAGTTCAGGCTCTCCTCGCGTTCTTTGCTATAAGGATAAGCGTTGTTCATCAGCTTCCCATTCTCATTCCAATAATGCTCGATAAGCTTTTCTTCTGCCCATTCCGCATGATTATTGTAATTTTCCAAACGCTCCTCATTTCCATTGCAGCCTGTCAAGAAAAAACTGCCGACAAGCAGCATGCATATGCTTTTCATAAATTTCACCTCATCCGTCCCTTCTTCTTGCAGGCTTCCGCCTTTTAACCGACAATACCGCTATGTTCAATACCCTCTACGAGGTATTTTTGCGCAAACAAATACACAATGATTAATGGCACAACAACTAATAATGACATCGTGTTCGTTAAGGTGGCGGTTAGAGGCTGACCCTGCTTCAGTCCAATGGTGGCGCCCTCCAGCATCAAGCCTTCAAATCCAACCAGCAGTGAATTTGATAACAGCTTGAACTGGCTGAAGAACATCGAGGAATAGAAGCTATCCGTCCACTGCCACGAGAAGGAAAATACAAAGATCGTAATCATCATGGAAAATGAGAGCGGAAGAATGATCATGCTGAACGTACGAAACAAGCCCGAGCCGTCCACATAGGCCGCTTCCTCTAGTTCTTTCGGTATTCCTTTGAAATATTGCCGCATGATCAATATATAAAGCCCATTTTTGAATCCAAAACCGATCATCGATAAAATCGCCATCGGCCACATCGAATCCATCAGCCTAACTGTCCCTCCTGTAAAGGTAGACATCAAACCGAATAAATCAAAGAAGCTGAACTTCATATAAAGAGAGATCATATACGTTTGCGGCGGAATTAAAATCGTAAGCACCACTAAAGAAAATATGACGCTTTTTCCTTTAAAGTTAAACCGCGCAAGCCCATAGCCGACCATCGTACAAACTAGCATTTGAATAATGCCGCTTAGAAAGGAAATGCCGAACGTGTTCGACAGCCCTTTAAAAAAGGACGTATATTCGATGACCGTTTTGTAATTAAACCATGTAAACTGCCTAGGGATGAAGCGCACCGTGCCATCTATCAAATCCTGCGGGCTCATAAAGCTGTTAGAGAGCTTTACGAGCAGCGGATATAAGATAAGAAACGCCAGCCCAATGAGAAGCAAATAGCGAATAACAGACCAGAACAAGCCATTTATTGCATGCAGATTTAAATATTTAGCCCGCATATTTTTCACTCCCTATTCTGATAAAAGACGAATCTGCTGACAAAAAATCCAATGACGACAAGGAATACGGCTGCTACCAGAAAATAAATCCATGCCATAGCCGAGGCTGTTCCATATTGGCYAAGCTTCATCGCGTTCGTAATGCTGTGCATAATTTGGTTTTTGCTTCCTGTAAAGGAATCAATAATCGAATAAATGATATTGACCAGAATCAACGGACTGATCAGCGGGAATGTAATTTTCCAAAAGCACTCCCAAGCGGAACAGCCTTCGATTTTGGCCGATTCGTAGATGGAGGAGGAGATTGCCTGCAGTCCTGCCAAGAAAATAAGAATTTGCACGCCTGAACTATTAATGACGGCAAATATATTTTCCGCAGCGCCAACCGTTATATTAACGAGCGCAGGACTGAAATCCAGCATTTGGAACATATATTTTTTTAGCTCCAGATTGCTGAACATCCCGCCTGCCGATTCAGTCACGATAGACGCGCCCGTATCAAGCCCTGGGATACTCTGATAAGCATTCATAATCGAGTTGCTTAAATCAGCTTTATCAATGATTCCAGTTGCCAAAATAACGGGCACGAAAAAAATCGCTCTAAAAATTCCCCGGCCCTTCATTTTCATATTTAACAAAACGGCAATAAACAAGCTGTACATGACGATAATCGGAATATCGAATAACATGTTCTGAACAGCACCGTAAAGCTGCTTGTTAAAGTTAGGATCCACTCTTAAAATTTGATGGTAATTGTCCAGCCCAATGAATTTCTCCGAAAATCCGCCTTGGGTTAGAAGATTCACATCCATGAAGCTAAATCGCAACGAATCAATGAATATACCCAGAAACAGCAGGAGAAATCCGAGTACAAAAGGACTGACAAAAACCCAGCCCATCAGATCCCTCTTCTGCGTCACGGTTAGCCTAAACCTTTCTTTTTTGTTTATGGCTGCAGACAATTTGTTCATTGCCGGTGATCCTCCTCGCTTGGTTTAAGGATTAATGACCGCGTAGCCCAATCCATCTACTGCGGTACCCTCAACCTCAATTCCTTTATCGCTGTAATTAACAATAATCGCTGTACCATTTTCATAAGTTGTTTTGTAAACCTCTTCACCAAGCCGCTCATGATTCACGATCGCCTGATCCTGAACATGCTTCAATACATTGTTCATTTCTGCATAGATGGCTGCAGCGCTCTCCTCCCAATCATCAAACTGGGAAGCGTACAAATCATCGAACAACGAAGCATCCTTCAGCAGGCTGTTCTCCCCGTAATTCAACTTGAAATAGACACCGCTGCCGTATTCCAGAGCTTTCAAAACAGCCRGACGCAGCTCGCTCGCTAGGTTCAAGGCTTCGCTCGCGTACCCAATATAGCCATGCAGCGCGATTTGAATAAATGGCACCTGCGCATCTGCTATCGAGAAGGAGCTGTCCTCATCAGGCAGGTTCAAAATATGATTAACATAAGGAAAGGTGTACGCGTTTCCGTCGTCTGTAATAATATCCTCATAATCCTCTTTTGCTTTAGCTAAAACGTCTGTCGTTATTTTTTCTGTGTCCTGTCGATTGATTTGAGCGCGGTTCTTAAAGTTGGAGTTCAAGCTTTCTCCCATCGTCGATAAGGAAAGTGCCTTTAAACCAAGCGAATGATAATCTTTGGAAAATTTATTGTAATAGCCTGAAATTTTGTCCGGATTAATTCCCCACACGCTGCTCTCATACTCAAGCGTAGCTACATTGAACAACCCTTTATAGCTAGTTTTCTGAAACAAGGAACGAATGCTGTCCTTTTGCGGCTTAAAGCCATCGAATGCTTTATTAGAAGAAACAAATAGCATATCCACATCCGGGAACACCTTTGCCCCCAGCTTCTCCGCTTTCTCTGACAGCTTGCGCAGTCCCTTTGCACCGCCGAGCACGGACTCTACCTTCATTTTTACAGGTGCGGTATGGCTCATGCCTCCGTTATACCATCCGGTATAGCGAAATTTAATGTTTTGGATACCACTTTGCGACAGCTCATCCAGCATTAGTCCCGCTTGATCGAAGGAAGTGACTGCCACTTGGCTGCGAAACGGAATACCCAGCTTCCGCACCATCTTATCGACAGAACCCATCGTATCCAAGTAGAACGGAATGTTCTCTTCGGCGCTCACTTTGCTCAAGCTTCCTTTATCAACGAGATACTGACGATATGCCTTTGCCATTCCAACGTAATTTGCATCGTCTCCTGTAAGGAAGAAGTACTTCATGACGATGTTGCCGGTATAAGCATTTTTCTCGTAAATAATCCAAGGAGCCTGCTCAAAAGCATTTTTGGCAATAAAAGAGTCTTTATTTCGAATGGTGAAGTTAGCATAGGCCGTGTTATAGGAGTGATTAATGCCGCCCATAACGCCATTAATATCCGCTACCGCATCGCCCTCTTCAATAACCGAGAATAGCGCTGCTCCATCCTTCTTGATGCCAAACACCGGCGCTCGAAACTCTTGTTTGAAGCTGCCTCTTGGCGACTGCGTTAATGCATAATCCGGCCCGTACATTTTCMCTGTCGTTAATAGCGTATTTTTGCTTGCATCATTATTGAAATAGAGGAGCGTTCCCGAGCCGTCTGGAAGGAATACATACCCCTCCTCGCCGGTTTGCCCTGCACCGAAATAATTCAGCAAGGAAAGCTTCACAAGATTAAAACGGGATTGATCATATTCAATGCCGCCGTTATAAAGAGTGACCGATAGACCGCCGTCCGCAAGCACATAATCAAGACTCATTTTGAAATAAGGAAATACGGAATCATCTCCGTCGTATCCCACCTCCGCGTAGTCCTCCTCCTGCTTCTCGTACGTATAGCCTGCTTCCTTGACGTAGTTTTCCAACACCTTCTTGTCCCGCTCCTTGACGGAGGTTTTCAGCACATAAATATCTTCTTTCTCCAAAACAGGGTATTTCGCGATCAGCTCCTTGCCTTTACTCCCTTCTACATCAGCACGACTGTAGAGGATATAGTAGGCTAATAGCTTCTTCTTATCCCGATCAGCTTCCATATGATCAAGAACATTTTTCTCGAATTTGGACTTCGTAATTTGACGCGGCAGCAGCATGCGCTGTTCCTCGCGGCCGATGACCATGTCCACCCTTATGCCGTTATCAATCTTGCCCCAGCTCACCTGATCCAGCTTCATCGCATGCATATAGCTGTTCATTTCCAAGTCGCCTTCTTTGCCTTGCACATTATATACGAGCTTGACCTGCGACATAAGCTCCTGCTTCATCGCATCACTGGCTTTCGGGTCTTCCAGCGCACTTGGCGGGTTGGAATAAAATTTGCTTCCCGTCGCTTTATCTTCAACCGCCACGCCTCCCGATTCATTATCGAAGTACAGCAGGAGGCGATCGTTCTCAGCAGCAAGTGCCAATCCGCCATCCTTTACAGCTTTTTTCATGTTTGGCGGGCTTGCTTTTGCTGCAGCTGCTGTTTCTGCTGTTGTTGCTTCAACTGCCTCCGCCGTTTTCCCATTTGTCGGTATCCCGAGCGTAATGGCAACCACTATGACCAATAGCCTAGAGATAATCCCCTTGGCATTCATATCACTGACCTCCTATCCACCATCTTGTTCTACAACCGAAACGTAATTTCATTGATGATCGTCGTAATAAAGGAATTCATATTTTGCAGGATGTTAATGAACAGCACCGTAAGGAAAGCAATGAACCCCATCCCTACTATAGAAATAGCAGAGGTATAGAAATTCTTGAATGGACTGTAATCATTGGTCACCAATACACCTATAAATATGAGCCCGAGAGACCAGCCTAACGCTAGGGTTGTAAAAAAGGTAATAAACTGCTGCTCTTCCAAAACAACGATATTGCTGAATAGAGTGACAGGAATCGTAATGATCACCATCGGGACTAACGAATAGGAAGACGCGATAAAAATATCTTTTAGGCTTCCTTCACCATCCATCAATGTTGTAAGACCCCAGTTTGCACAGCACCATAATCCAAATGGAATAAGGACGCTAAGCAGCGTATCCCAAAGCTCAATAACACGCCAGTCGGAAGGGTACAATATGTATCCGCCTGCCAGTTGTTTAAAGATGTCTACAGCCATAACGGCTGCAACAATAATAACAGCGGCACGAACGCTGCCTCGTTTCTCATGCTTCAAATCCCAAAACCCGTCAAACGGATGGAACATCACATGGAAGGAATAAAGCAGCTCTTCCCACAGCGTTCGCTTGCCCGGCTTTCTCCACCCTGCTGTGTTGACCTTCTTAGCATATTTGAAAAATCTGTACACTAACCATAGAATGGCTGCTGCGACTATTGGAATGAGGATAATAAATTTGCTTACTATTTCTTTCCGATACTCCGCAAAAGCTTTGAAATAATGATCCCAGTCATTAGCCAGCTTGTAATTGTGCATCGCTTCCTTGTATTCTTCTTTGCGCATATTGGACTGCGCCACACCGGAATACGCCATCTCAAGCGTCGGATTCATCTTCAAAACCCGCTGCCATGCAGCGATGGATTCATCGTAATTGCGATTCTTGCGATGATGAATCGCTGCTGCAATGTTAGCGCCGTATTCGGTCCGCCTAAATACAGTCAGCTTGCTTGAATCCTTATCCAGCACAAGCAGATTATTGCTCTGGTAAGCGAGTGCTGAAGCGCTCTGGAACACGCCGTCCTGTGTTCCGTACCCTCCAAATACATAAAGAAGGTTGCCGTTATCGTCGTAAGTAAAAATCTTATTTTGCGAAGAATCGAGCGTGCTGTACGCCCCGTCATCTGCCAATGCTACATCAATAAAACGTGAAACCTTGTCGGTTGTTTGAATATCTCCAGCAGGCGGATAAGCGCCATTTCGTTTCAATACATCGATGCCTGTATTGTTCAGCCGCTTAATTGGCGCATGCTTACTCGATTTGTCCCGGTTAATGAGCGCGCTGTATTGGTTTCTGGCATGGATCGCACTGCTCGTAACATAAGCAAAGCCAAGCTCATCGATCGTAATGTTGTTGTACTCGGTCGGTACGCTTTTGGCTGTGCGGCTCTTCTGCTCCTTGGTCGTCACCAGCTTCCAGAACAAATCGGACACTTTGGGCACTACCTTCTCCGCTCCGACAAAACCTTCGAATCCTCCGTCAGCATTCAGAGCAATAACACCCATGTTTGTGCTCTTCGAAATCACATAGATAAGACCGGATGGATCAACACCGATTGCTGATGGCTCGTAAATAAAGCCGGCAGGAAACACATCCGAATCCGGTGCCTCCAATATTTTCTCTACGCTTCCATCCTGATGAAGCACGACGATTCTAGCGTTTTTGGAGTCGGCAACGTAGATCAGGCCCTCCTCTGACACAAATATGCCGCTTGGCATGTTGAACTGATCCTTCGTCACGCCGTCTTCATGGACAAACTCCGTAATTTCTCGTTTTATTCGGTACTGTTCATCGAGAATAATAATTCTGTTCGATCCCGTATCTGCGATATAAACCGAGTTATTGTTGTCTACAAACAAATCCAGAGGCTGGTTCAGCCCAGCGCCCTCGATTCCCATTGCCTTGGCGTTTAACACTTTGCCTGGCACATAAGCGTCAGGAGAAACGAGATACTCCCCGTCATAATCATAAAAATAGGTTTTATATGGAACCATGGCGGAAGCTGATTCAATACCGAAGCTGCACAACAATAATAGTGCGGCAAAAAACAAAATCCACTTTTTTCTAACCACCGCATTCTTCCCCTTCCATGCCTATTCTTTCATGCCTGATGCAGACATGGTCTCTATAATCTTCGACTGCGAGATGATAAACACGATGATAGGCACAATCATCATCAGCACCGCTGCAGCCGATCCTGTCCCTGTACGGGCAATTCCGCCGGCTAAGATTTGGGACAACGCATAGTTTAAGGTTTTCAGCTCCTCGCTTTGGATGAAGTGATTCGCGCCGATTCCCCACAAACCTTGCATGGAGAAGATGATGAGCGTCAGCCAAGCAGGCTTAACCATCGGCATAACGATTGACCAGAAAATCTTCCATTCGCTGGAGCCGTCAATGCGAGCCGATTCCAAGATGGCGTCGGGAATCATCTGATCCATAAACTGCTTCATGAGATACAATCCGAGCGAGGAGGCAAATGCCGGAACAATAATAGCCTGATACGAATCAATCCAGCCTAACGAAGAAATGATGATAAAGTTCGGTATTTGGGTGACGACACCGCTAAACATAAGCGAGAGCACGACTGTGCTGAACATGATTCCTTTGCCAGGAAACTTATGTTTGGATAAGACATAAGCGCATAAGGAAGCGATGACCACATGACCAGCCGTACCAACAGCCGTTATGAATACAGTATTAAAGATATACCGGCTGAAGGGCACCCACGAATCGCTCATGACAGCGAGCAAATCTCTGAAGTTATCTAAGGTTGGGTTATTAACTAGAAACCGCGGAGGGAAAAACCAAATCTCCTCCAATGGCTTAATCGAATTCGAAATCGCATATACCAGTGGCAGCATCATAAAAATGCCAAACAGCAGCAAAAACAAATAGATGCCAAAATCCGCAAAAAAGGAACGTTYAATGCCGCTCTTGCTTCGATGAAGCTTGATTTGAATCACTTCATTCACCTACCTTTGCCAGAAGCATTTGCACAATCTTATTCGCTCCAATCATGATGATAAATAGAATGGTAGCTATAGCAGAGGCATAGCCCATTTCATAACGTATGGCGCCGTAATCCTCCAAGTGGTTAACGATGGTATGCGCTGCATAGCTGTTGCTTGGCATGCCGCACAATGCGGTAACAATGGCGCCGGTGCCGAACGCGCCGGTAATGCTCATTACCGCCCCGAACATAAGCTGCGGCTTCATCGAAGGCAGCGTGACGTACCAAAGCTCCTGCCACCGATTTTTAACACCATCCATAGCCGCTGCTTCATAAAGCGTTCGATCTATCCCCTGCAATCCCGCGATAAAGGAGAGGAAGCTCGTTCCAACACTGGTCCATAAGGCAACGATGACGACGAGAGTCATCATATATTTCGGATTCTCAAACCATAGAATAGGCGAAGAAATGACATTATAACGAAGTAGAATAGCATTGGCATAACCATAAGCGTCCTTGTTGAAGAAAATGCCCCATACCAAATAAATGTTTCCTGAAATGGATGGCGCGTAAAAAATTAAAGTTAAAATCGTTCTCAGCGACTTCGGCAGCTCATTAATAAGCCAAGCGAACACTAGGCACATGATATAACCGATCGGACCTACCATCACAGCTAGCAGGAACGTATTTCCGATCGCTTTAATGAAAATATCATCGCCTAGAAACAGCCTTATATAGTTGTCCATGCCAACGAAGATAGGCGCTTCGAGCAAGTTAAACGAGAAAAAACCTAAAATCAATGAAATAATGACGGGCAGAGCGGTAAAAGCAAAAAACAAAATCATATAGGGTGCTGCAAAGAGGTAGGACACTTTATTTTTTTTAATCGACTTCCAGCCCTGCTCCAATTTTCGCAAGATCGGATTGCCCTGCCTCTTAGGCTCAACAGCTCCTGATATCACCAAATCTCTACTCATGAATGGGTCCTCCTGAATCAGTAAAATCGCAAGGCAGCATCATTCCAACTTGAACTCCCGCCTTTTTCGCGTTATTTCAGTATTAACTTCTTTCACATAGTCCAGAAGAGATTCAGGATCTCCGTTGTTATACGCCGTTGCGGCAGCGAATCCAATACTTCGAGTTACATAGTAGCCGCCCGGCACCTCCGGTGTACCTGTTGCGAACGACCACTGCGTCATCAAATGGTCATACTCTGTTTTTGTCCAAGGCATATTAACAAGGGCTTCCATATTGGCGGTCGCTTGTTTGGCTGCCTTGCCGAGAATCGCTTCCATTTCCATTCCGAATCTGGACTGCGTCTCTGCACTCGTCCACCACTCCATAAAGCGCCATGCGTCATCCTTTTTCTGGACGCCCTTAAGCATCATGATTGCTGTCCCCGTCGACGGCGTCGCCCGGTTCAATTGTCCGTCCTCCATCACCGTTCCAGGAAGCGGAGCAAATTCCCACAGTCCTTTAATTTCAGGAGCAAACGCGATTAATTGGTTGTATGTCGTATAATCCGCGATGCCTATCGGCATTTCCCCAGTTCGGAAGCGGTTGCTGAAATCATAATCCCTCGGAAACTTATAGGTCGTGAACAGCTCCGTCTGCTTCTGGAACGCGTCGATCGTCAGATCGTCTTCCAGCGTTGAGCGGCTGTGCTCCTTGTTGTAAAGCTCCCCATTCTTCTGATACAAAAAGATTTGCAAGCCGGTAATATCCGCCGGAAAACCAATTTGCATATTTTGTTTCTGAATTTCCGGTATTAGCTTGTAAAACTCATCCCATGTCTCTGGAGCCTTCAGCCCCATATCATGCAAAATATCTTTCCGATAAAACATCATGGGAAACGATTGTGTTTCCGGCAAAGCATATACTTTTCCGTCTAATTCGAAGGGCACTAATGCACTTGGATGGAATCTAGAGGCAATCGCATCATAGTTCGGCATGTCTTTGATGTTCTCCACCGCATGTCTTAACGCGTATTGAATAGGGTCGGCAGCTAGATTTCCCATCGCCACATCCGGACCCGTACCTGCGAGCACCGATGGCAAAAGCGTCCCTTCCGTTACCAGCTTGAGCTTTACGTTTATGCCCGATTCCGGCGTGAACGTGTCATTGATCATTTCCCTAATAATTTGCGATTGATCGCGTCCAGACGTCAGCCATACTTCGAGCGGCTCTCCTTTGGTTTCACCTTCTGTATTCAAGGCATTGTAATCCACAAAAAAAGACATCGAAAATGACTTCGCTTCAAACACCATTTTTTTGAAAAAGGATGCATCCGCTTTTGGCAGCTTCTTGGACAACGGCATCACGCTAAAATAATCGACCGTTAAAGGCTGCTCGCCTACCGTCAAGATCCACGTACCAAGCGCGCCTACATTTTCTTTAAAAGGGGTAAACGTCTTCGCAATATTGGCTTCCGGATTTTTAACCATTTGCTCGAGCTGGAAGGCGACTTTATCGAGCAGCACCATGTTTTCGCCTTTTTGACCAACCAGCGCCTCCATGTCAGCCGATACTTCTCTAAGTATCGCGGCATGCTCCTTCATGGCGGCTATCGCATCCGGTATTAATTTCTCAAAGCCGTAATCACGATACAAATCCGGCTCAGCGCCGGTTATCATCAGAATTTGCCGATATACGGCATTCAGTTGAAATAAACTATCATCAACCCTGTTCAGCACATCAGCCAAATCTCCGAGCGTGACCTCCATCGTCAGCTCATGCTCACCCGGTTCTAGGTAAAAAGAAAACGCCTGATCGTCGTTCCCCAATGTTTTCACTTGCCAGTTGTTCCCGTATTTAAATTTCACTGCTTTCGCTTCTTTAAAAGGTACGGCTCCATCCAGCAAAATTTTGCGGTTGACGTACATCCCAGCTAATTTGTTTTGCTTGAATCTCGTTGCAATCTTGTACAGCCCTGCTTCCTCTACCGTGAATCGGTAGCTGATCCATTGACCCGGCATTTTCCATTTATCGCCGCCTATGCTGTTCAAGCGAAGCTTCGATGGGTCCTGCGGCTCGGTTATAGCCGATGAGCGATCGGACACCGGATATAGCGTATTATCAGATTTCTCAAAGCTGTTTTCCGCTTGAACCTTAATTGTCTCGGCGTCCGCTTCCTTATAGCCTTTTGCTTCATAACCCGCTTTTACTTCATCATAGGTCGGAAGCTCCTCCGCTTTATAAATACGAACGGTATTTAAAACCACTGATTCCCTCACCGATTCGAATCCAATGGTATGCTTACCTTTTTCCAAATAAAATAGTAATGGATCGTTATAATAACCAAGCAAATCATGCAACAGCACCGTTCTCCATCTAGGCGCTTCCGTCTGTTTCGGCCTAATGTCATTTCCTTTTTTGTCTTGCGCAATCTCGCCTTTGTCCTTCCAAACCCGTGATAAATTTATGTATTTCGCTTCGTTATAAGGTACTTCACCGTCAATTGATATCATTCTTTCAATGGAATTGCCTTTCCCATCTATCGGGTAATAAAGCAGTTCTACATTGTACATTCCACTCTCAGGAACGTTAATTTCCCATTCAATCTTTCCGGTTTCACCCGTAAGAACAGATTTGCCTTCCTTTCCTTCAAAATGATCGAGGGTTTTCAACTCTCCCTCCGCATTCGTATATGCATCTGCCTTGATCACAATATCCGCGTTTCCAGCTTTTTTATCGGCGTGCTGTTCAAGATAGGCGCGGTAGCTTTGCAGCTTGATTAAGTTGTCATCCTTGCTTGCAAATGCCGCATGCGGCCATACAATCACCAACAAGCTTAAGGCGATTGCTGCAACTGATAATTTCGCTATTTTATTATTCATAAACGTTCAACTCGCACCGTCATATTTGTTTCCTCCATATAGACAGAGATTCATTGCCTTTTCGTGAACGATAGGGAAAGCAGCCTCTTTTTTTTGCAAAAAAAAGAAAAGGGGCTGTTGCGCTAGCAGCAATCGTCATCTGTCTGACAGCCCCTTTATCTATTTGATGAAAGCTGCTATTCCGCCTTTTTCTCTTCCTCAGGCTTCGGTTCAGGCTCTACGAATTCACCTTTCAGCCTTAAAGCAAGCTCCTCAAGACCAATATTTACAGCATCCTCGATTTCCGCTACCTTGGAGGCAGGCTCCAGGTTCTGATCGTAGAACCCAACATCGGGAATGAGTGCCAAACCACTGTGTACATTGCCTTGCATTTGCTGACCGATGAACGCCATGTCCGATACGCCATAATTTTTCAGCTGCAACAGCGTTTGAAGCGATTCCTCATCACGCAACTGCGTGAGAGCAATTTCATCCATCCAAATTTTCTCTTCGCTTTGCGCTTTCCACGCTAGTGCATCCAAGATAAGCCCTGTTTTATCAAGCTCTTTGTTCGTTACCGGCACTGCGATCGAAGGAGCATCATGGCTTACCCAATCAAGATAATTGTCTGTGTTGTTGCCCATTGGCAATGGGATAAAGCCAAAATCACTTTCCATTTCATAAATCGGATCAATAACGCCTCTGCCTCTGGAATAAGCTAAAAACAGCGATTTTCCTTCTGCAAAAGCTTTCACGTAAGCGTCCATATCCTCGCCTTCGTTTTTCGGGAAGAACGTATCTCCTTTTTTCGCCATCTTCTTAATCATTTCAATCGTCTCGTATGCTTTTGGTGTATTTACTGCATATTTCATCTTTCCATCACTGGCGATATCAATGATTTTATTGCCGGATGCCAGATAAAGCGCTACAGAGATATCCCAGTCATGTCCAGTTGCCAGTCCATAACGGTCATTGCTGTCCATCACGCCATCACCATTTAGATCACGTTTTGCCGCTTGCTCCATCTCGAGCATTTTCTGGAATGTCCATTGTTTGTTTTTTACCAGCTCATAAGGATTTTCAAGGCCTAGCTCTTGAATAATGCTTTTGTTGAATGCCAGAACCCATACTTCATCTCCCTGGTTAGCGAATGGAGCTGCTGTTCCATATGTTCTGTTGTCATAAGTGAGCAAGAATGAAGTGTTGTATTCCTTCCAATAATCTTGATCCATCCGAAGGTTAGGAATCGTATTCATGTCCACAATACGCTTTCCGTTGATATGTCTTCCCAGCTCCCATGTAGGAGCAACGATGATGTCAGCATATTTGTCGCCCGCTAGTACCGCCGCGCCAAACTCTTCCTCGGAATGTTTTCTCACTTCAATTTTTACGTTGTACGTTTCTTCTACCCACTTGATACGATCGATAATGGCATTGGCATGATCAGAGCTTCCTTCTTGCGGGAACCATCTGTTCGCATTGTTATCCGCAACGATAAATTTATAACCGCCTAAATCTTTTACTGGAGGAGCTCCGTCATCTGGTGTTGCTTCCGGACTTGGCGAGGCTGTGTTTTCTGCCTTGTTCGTTGCTTCAGCCGTCTCCTTGTCTTTGCCTCCGCCGTTATTACTTGTGCAAGCACTCGCAAAGATGGAAATAATGAGGACGCATACGACTAACAAAAACATTCTCTTTTGTTTCATTTTTCTGCCCCTTTCAAATCTTTTATTTGTTATGCAAGTCCTGTCCGCAGCGGAGTCAGGCCCGCTCTAACACAAGTGGAGGTCAAACCAATTAAAAGAGATGCTGTTTCTTGTCTTCTACGAGCTTATAAATAAGTTCACCGAGTAAGCTGTTAGCCCATGCAAACCACGGTCTCGTGAATTCATTCGGATTGTCTACGTGAAAACCCTCATGCATAAAGCCAGTACCGCCATCTGAGCTGATTATCGTTCTTAGAAGTTCTTGTATTTCTGCGTCGTTGTCTGAAGTGAGCGCTTGCATGACTAGGCTGATATGCCATATGTAATTCGTGGGAGTATGCGGGCTTCCGATTCCTCTAGCTGCTTTTCCTGCGTAATAATAGGGATTCTCTTCACTTAAAATAAACCTTCTCGTATTCTGATAGATCATATCCTCTTTGCTTGTATATCCGAGATAAGGAATCGACAGCAGGCTTGGCACATTAGCATCGTCCATCAAGTTGTAATTTCCTAAGCCATCTGTTTCGTAAGCGTATATTTCGCCAAACGTTTCGTGCTTGTATATCCCAAATGCTTTGATGCCGGCATCGATTTCGCCGCCTAATTTCTTGGCTGCGAGCGCCAGTGTTTCGTCTTTGTATATGTCTTGGGCGATTTCTTCCACATATCTCAGCACAACAACAGCGAACATATTCGCAGGAATCAAATAATGATATTTGCACGAATCGTCGCTTGGCCTAAATCCCGACCATGTCATTCCTGTATAGGCGACGGGACTCCCTTTTCCACCGTGGCTTAACGTATCCGATTCTGGACAATTAAATCTTTGGAAGCTGTAGCTCGATTGTTCTGCATGCTTCTGCTCGACTGTCCAAAGCCCAATAATTTTGTTAACCGCTTCTTTAAAAGCATCATCAAACATTGCGGTGCTGTTTGTTGCCTTCCAGTACAAATAAGCGAGCTGTATCGGGTAACATAGGGAATCAATTTCATATTTTCTTTCCCATACCCATGAATTGCCCTCGGTTACATCTTCCGTATGTCCCCTGTTGTCCGGGCCTTTATTGAATGCGTTTGCATAAGGATCAATCTGGATATATTGCATTTGCCTTTTGATAAGTCCCTCTATCATTTTCTGATAGTGGCTGTCTGAAACAGCCAGTGGAATATAATGCCGAACCTGAGCAGATGAATCACGCAGCCACATGGCTGGTATATCACCCGTAAATACAAAAGTGGTTCCATCCTCAAGCCATTCCGTCGTCGTCTCCAGCGTGTTATAGAAGCAGTTTTTATAAAACTTAACGATTTCAGGCCACTTTTCCAGAGATGAAATCAATGCGTCACTCTTTTTCATATCGGTAATAGACAGATTCATTCGCAAACATTCCTCCTAATGGTGATCCTTCTACAAGTTGGACAAAGCTTTGTGATAAGCGCTTACAAATAGTATATTATAAACAATATGTCAACATGTCAATATACCAACTAGTAATTTCCTTAATTTTTTTACAAAATTTGAATACAAATGGGCTGGAATCGCATTGGAACGCACAAAAAAAAGAGGGAGCAGCACCGGCGGTGCAGCTCCCTCTTACCGTATTATTTTAATATGACTGTGGTGTAAGCCGGAATGGTCAGTTTCCCATTATCCAACTTAGTCCCATCATTGCTTGAGTGAATGATCCCCTCGAATGATCCAAAAGTTTTGGATGGCTGAAGATCAGTCATCTGCTCCTCGCCCGATAGATTGTGCACAACAAGCACTCTCTCGCTAGCAATGACGCGAACATATACACTTAGCTTCTGATTGGCAGGCTCCAGCTTAAACTCGGCTATTCCGCCATTGCGCAAAGCGGGCTCCTCGTTCCGCCACTTTATGAGCTCGCGATAATGGTTTAACAGCGAATTCTGATCTGCTGTCTGTGCCTCAACAGATACCGTCTCGGCATTCCCATTGAATCGCGATTTCTCCCRAGTGGTTTGACCTTCTCCTCCGCTTGCTGCGCTATACCAAGGCATTGGCTCACGAATGTATTCATCCGGCTTAGCCCCTTTCATGCCCAGCTCCTCACCATAATAAAGGTACGGGGTGCCTGGCAAAGTAAGCAGCATTGCAGCAGCCATCTTGGCATGATTGGTATTGCCGTTTAAAACCGTCATGACACGATTCTGATCATGATTGCTTAGGAACGGCGCATCAACAAATGTACCACCAGATGATTTCTCGTAAACACCGTATGCACGTCCTAGAGAATAAGCTAAGTCTGCATCCTTCTCCGTGCCGGCTGCACTCAGCAGCCGACCAGCTAGATCAAAGTGGAATGCGGAGTTCAGCGCTTGGTCAAAGTAAGGCGCAATAACCGTTAGTGAATCCCAAACCTCTCCGATCAGATAAGCATCTGGCTTCACTTTGTTCATGCCAGCTCGGAACTCTTGCCACCATGCTTTATTTTTCGCTTGAATCTCAGGCGTGCTGGCCGTAGACGCGTAGTCGCCGTAAATATGCTTTGCCGCATCAAGGCGGAAGCCGTCCAGCCCCTGCTCCAGCCAGTATTGTCCGATCTTAATCATTTCCTCGCGAACCTTCGGCTCGTCAAAGTTCAGATCGGGCATGCCTTCCCAGAAGACACCTAAATACTTGAGACTGCCATAGCTATGCCATGGATCACCGCCAACTGCCCCATCTGCTCTAACCTTCTCACCTTGTTTAGCAAATGTGTACCAGCTGCGGTAAGGACTGTTCTCATCCTTTAATGCTTCTTTGAACCAAGGATGCTCCTTGCTCGAATGATTAACGACAAGATCCATAATAACTTTAATATCGCGCTTATGCGCTTCTTGAAGCAGTTTCTGCAAATCATCCAGCGTGCCGTATTCCGGATTTACCGCATAATAATCGGTTGTATCATAGCCATGGTAGCTTGGCGAAGCGTTAATCGGCATTAGCCAAATACCGCTAACCCCAAGCTCCTTTAAGTAATCAAGCTTAGCGGTTACACCATTCAAATCGCCAATTCCATCTCCGTTCGTATCATAGAAGGAACGGACAAATATTTCATAGTATACGCCGCCAGGCTGCTCATCTACTGTGTAAGCAGCAGTGGAAGCTCCCCCGCTTGCACCTTCTTCATCCGCTTCTGCAGAAGCTGTGCTACTTGGTTTATTATTGTTCGCCGCCTCCTCTGAAGAGCAAGCAGCGAGCATAATAAAGATTAGCGAGCATAACAGGACTATCGCATAACGCAAACGGCTGCGGTTCATTCTCTTATCCTTTCGAAGCGCCAGACATCAGCCCTTGTACAAGGAAGCGCTGCAAGAAGATGAATAGGAGAGTAATCGGGATCGCAATCAACACCGCACCCGCGGCAAACAACGTGAAGTTGCTGTTCTGATAATTGCTTACAAGATCCCACATTCCTACAGCAAGTGTCCAGTTGTCTTTGCTTCGAAGTACCAATCTTGCAAAGATAAAGTCTACCCATGAACCAGCAAATGTAGTCAGCGCTACATAGGTTAACATCGGACGCGACAGCGGAAGCATGATTTTTACAAACACCTGCAGATGAGTTGCTCCGTCGATCCGAGCCGCTTCATCCAAGCTCCGAGGAATCGTATCGTAAAAGCCTTTAACGACAAAGCCACCGAGCACTGCACCAGCAGAATATACGATAATGAGCGCCGCATGTGTATCGAGCAGGTTAAGCTGCAATAAGAAGATAAAGATAGCGATCATACTCATGAAGCCAGGGAACATGCCCAGTACAAGCATAATCGTCAGTGTCATCTTACGGCCGCGGAAGCGGAAGCGCGACAACGCGTACATGCTGAGCGTGACCAGAATCGTAGAGAAGATCATCGTCAACGTCGCAATTTTGAGCGTATTCACGTACCAAACACCGTATTGGAAGCTTGGATTCGTAAATAACTCCTTATAATGAACAATCGTGAATGTATCAGGAATAAGACTGTCGCTAAACAGAGCCGTACCCGGGCGAAGCGAGGATAGCAGCACCCAAAGAGCAGGATAGATAGCGCACACAGCTATAAATATGAGAACGACATAGCTAAGTGTCAGGCGCACAATATTGGCGGTTTTCCGGCCCATTTTCATTGAATCATATCCTCCTCTTTAAATGACCGTGAGCGGCGATAGTTATAAATAGAGAACGACGCTACGATCAAGAAAATGATGATACCGATCGCGGATGCCATATTGAACTGACTATTGTTCAGCGTTAGCTTATACAACCAGGTTACAAGCAAGTCCGTGCTGCCGGCGTACTGGTAATCACCTTTAACCGGGTCACCGTTCGTGAGCAAGAAAATAACGTTAAAGTTATTCATGTTGCCAGCGAACTGTGTAATCAGAATCGGTGCCGTCGAGAACAAAATAAATGGCATCGTAATAATACGGAATTTCTGTATGCCTGTTGCGCCGTCAACATCGGCAGCTTCGTACAGGTCTTTCGGAATTGCAGTCAATACGCCTAGAATAAGTACCATTGAAACCGGGATACCAATCCACATATTAACGATAATAACCGTTACCTTTGCCCAAAATGGATCTGTCAGCCAAGGCAGCTTGCCCATACCAAAAAACTTTAAGTATTGATTGATCGGACCAAATTGTCCATTAAACAAATTTCTCATGACGAGCAAGGAGATCAATTGCGGAATGGCATAAGGAATAATGAACAATGTCCGCCATAGCTTTTTAAAACGAATGCCTTTTTGCTCAATTAGCAGCGCAACTAACAAACCGCCGAAATACGTCGTTACCGTTGCAATAACAGCCCATACAATCGTCCAAGTAAATACGCCAACGAATGTATGGCTCCACGTTTTCAAAGTCAATAGATTAGCAAACGTTTGGAAGCCTACCCAGTCAACCAGCTTAGCTGGCGGAATATGATCAGGCGATGCGTAGTTGGTGAAAGCAAGCATAATCATGAAGATAATCGGCATGATCGTTAGAAACAATACACCGAGCGCCGGAAGCGTAAGCAGTAAGTGCGGAAAATTATGATCCGTTACATACGCCCACGTCTTCCGAAAGCTTGCTGGCGCCACTCCTGCGTCTCTTTGCTTGCCGTTCAGATAAGCATCGCGGATATTCATAACATAGATAAAGACAAATAGCAGGAATAAAATTAACGTTATTAATCCACTGATTAGAAGAAAGATTGAATGGTCTCCCTCTACACGAACACTGATTTTACCTATTTTCTCAAGCCCTTGCGTTTTCTCTCCGAGCGTGACAACTCCCCAAATCGCTCTTCCTAGGTTTGGAATAAAATACATGAGCGCCGCTGCTTCAACAGCAAGCATAATTAAGCCTTTTATAAATTGGCGGTTATACAATTGCCCAAGACCCATTACGAGTAACGACAATATAGCCGCGGTGCTGCGATGACGATTCATCCCGCCTGGCTCCCTTCCTCTCATCTAAAAAAAAAAAACAACTTGCCTATTCCAATATGGAAATAACGGCTTATAAAACATCGGTTCACCCGCCGAAGGAATTCGGCGGGTGAAACCGTTGATATGATGTTATTTCGATGCCGCTGCGCCGTTGTTAGCGTCTTTAATTTGTTGCACGGCATTGTCTAAAGCTGCTTTTGCATCTTTGCCAGAGTTCCAAACATCAGCAAATGCTGCTCCGATAGGAGTCCATACATTGCCCATCTCAGGGATGGAAGGCATTGGCGTTGATTGGTTGAATTGCTCCAAGAAACCTTTTACCACTTCATTGCCTTGTACAGTAGGATCTGCTGCTGCTTCTGTGTTCGCAGGAATAGCGCCTGTCAGTTCAAAGTTTTTCAACTGAGCTTCTTTTGTAGATGCATAGTAAGAGAATAGACGTGCTGCATTCGGGTATTTCGAGAATGAGTTAACATACCAAGCTTTAATGCCTGAGAAGGAAGAAGCCGGTTGGCCGTTGATGCTAGGCAATGGAGCTACGCCGAAATCGATGCCAGCGTTTCTGTAATCGCCGATAGTCCAAGGTCCGTTAATATCCATTGCAAGTGTACCGCCGATGAACAAACCTTTTTTAATATCGTAGTTGATATCACCGGAGTTAAGCGGCAAAATGCTGTCTTTCAATGAACCGTAGTATTTCAAGCCAGCAATTGCGCCTTCTGTGTTAAGGCCGATATCGTCTTTGTTTTGACCGTTATCGCCGTATACATAACCGCCAGTTGAGATGAACGGATAGCTGAAGTAGAAGTTTCCTACATCCCACATAAGACCGTATTTGTTGTTTTTCGTATCGTTGAACGTTTTCGAGAATGCTACTACCTCATCAAACGTTTTTGGAGCTTCTTTGATTAGTGCTTTGTTATAAAATAGTGCGTATGTTTCTACCGAGCGCGGGTATCCATAAAGCACGCCGTCATAAGATACTGCATTTACTGCAATTTCCGAGTTTGCGCTTCTTGATTGCTCTTCATAGTAGTCATTTGGCAAAACCAATCCAGCTGTTACTGCTTTACCAAGGTTATCATGAGGGAAAAGAACAACGTCGGCGCCAAGACCTGCAGGGCCGTCTGTAACCAGCTTGTTTACTTGATCGCCTGCGCCGATTTCCTCGAATTTAATCTCAATGCCGTATTTTGCAGTGAATTCCTTCGCGATGGCTTCAACGAAAGGACGTTCTTCTTTACTTTCCCATACAAGCAGCGATGCGCCTTCTTCAGGAACGATCTCTTCTGATGCAGTACCTTCGTTAGCAGGTGTATTATTCGTTGGAGCATTTGTTGCATTTCCAGTTTTCTCTGTGTTTTCTGCCTTATTTGTTCCACCACAAGCGGAAACGATAAACAAGGCTGTGATTAATGACATTACAAACCACTTTTTCATGCTAGGTGATCCCCCTCCATAATGTGTTTCATGCCTTTTTTTGAATTCGCGGCGTTCCAACAATTCCTCAAGCTCTTTTCTAATAGGCTGCATTCGCACAAACGTTTTATTCATCGTTCTGAAAAGCTTGCTTCCATCATAAATTGGTAAGCTCAACAATGCGCAAACGTTTGTACAAATCATACTAGAAAATAATTTGTGAGCGGTTTTTATGCCGTTTCACAGCTGAAAACATGGTAGAATTGTTTTGAAAGCGTTCTATTCGTGGATTCATCATACAACAAGGTGCATGGTTTGTTAAAACGTTTGCACAGTTCAATATTCCGGTTAAATACGGAGTTATCTTCAATTTTCTTCGGTATTCTCCTTCTCATTCAGTTTTTCAATATTTGTGAAACGCTTACTTTAGATATATATTTACTTTTAGGCAACAGTTGCATTAGGATGAAGCATATAAAGCAAGCACGTTTGCGCGGGTGGGGGTTCAACTTAATATGGTAACCATTAAAGATATTGCAAAAGCTGCAGGGGTATCTCCTTCCACTGTATCAAGAGTCGTCTCTAATCATCCTAGAATTAGCAAGGCAACCTCTCAGAAGGTCAAACGGTATATGGAAGAAATGGGCTACCATCCTAACGTGATGGCGAAGAGTCTGGTATCAAAAACAACACAAACCTTAGCCATTATGCTGCCTCGACCAGCTGAAGAGCTGTTTCAGGACTTTTTCTTCGGTGAATTGCTTCGCGGAATACTGACGCAATCGACAAGAGCGGGATACGATATGCTGCTTACCGCAGCGACGTCGCCAAGCGACGAGACGGAAACCGTATCACGTCTTGTATTCGGTAGACGAGTTGACGGCGTTATCTTGTTATCCTCTCGGGTAAATGACCCTTTAATCGACCTATTGGACAAACATAAGTTTCCTACAGTATTAATAGGCCGCACAGAAAATCGGCCTAATATATTATCAGTCGATAATAACAATGAGCAAGCAGCTTATGATGCGACGCAGCATCTCATTGTCCAAGGCCATGAAAGAATCGGTTTTGTTAGCGGTCCACCATCATTAACCGTTGCACATGACCGGATGGAAGGCTACCGCAGAGCCATGTCCGAAGCCGGTTTGCCTGTTCGATCCGAATGGATCGTTGAAGGCGAGTTTCTTCAGCAAAGCGGCTATCGTGCCATGTCATTTATGATGAGCCTGCCCGAAAGACCTAGCGGCCTTGTTGTCATCGATGATGTAGTCGGATTCGGCGTATTGCGCGGCCTGACAGAGCTTGGGTACAAGGTGCCTGATGATCTTAGCATCGTAAGTTTCAATAACATTGCATTGTCCGAACTTGCAACACCGCCAATCAGCTCGATAGATATCGGAACCTATCAGCTCGGCTATACCGCATCACAAATGTTGATTCGTCTTATACAAGAAGAAAGCATACACCAGAACAGAATGATTATTCCGCATAGGCTGATCGTTCGCGAATCATCGATTCAAACCGTATCCAAGAGGAGTTGACAGCATGTCAAATAAAAAACCATTTTTAGTGGATGCCATTATCGGCAATTCCAAGTTTCTCGCATCGCTTGGCCGCACAGGCAAAATGTATCGCCTGTGGTGGCCGAACATTGATTTGCCGCAGCATGTAGACGCTATCCGCACAGGAATTCAGTGGGCGCAATCCCCTGTTTCCTGGTTTGATGAAGAAAAGAACGGCTTCACTCATGAGACGGCATATGTTGCAAAAACAAACATTTTGCAAGTGAATGCTCGTACTGACCAACAGCCCGTTCAAGTGGACAGCTTGCATTTTGCTGTTCCCGGCCAAGATATTATCGTTCGTGAATACACGTTCACAAACGTCAGCAATCAAGCTGCTTCATTCTCGTTTATCGTTCACTCTTCTTTTCTCGTAAGCGAGAATAATCTATATAACACAACGATGTTTAATGCCGCTGAAGATTCCTTGGTTCATTTCCGCCATAAGTATTATTTTGCGCTTTCAAGTGCAAACGTATGCACTGGTTATCAATCAGGAATCAACTGGGATAACGTTCAGCATGGGGAGTTGAACGGCAATAACATTGATATGAAGCCAGATGGTGCCTTGAACTGGCGCGTCGATGAGCTTGCAGCAGGCGCATCCGTAACGATTCCCGTCTATATAACAGCCGGCCATGATGAAGAAAGCGTACTGCAGCAAATGCGTACTGCAAAAAGCAAAACAAGCGCAGAATGGGTTCAAGAAACGACAACCTACTGGCATGAATTTTTGACTGCCGCTGCCCCTTGTCCGATTGACGACAACGAAATCTCAGATCTATATGACCGATCCCTGCTTATGTTCAAGCTCATGTCCGATGAGCAAACGGGAAGCATTATCGCTGCTCCAGAATTTGATGAAAATTTCACGCGCTGCGGGGGTTATTCCTACTGTTGGGGCCGAGATGCCGCATTCATTACGACTGCGCTTGATAAAGCAGGTCTTGGCGCTCTCTCCGACAGCTTCTATGCATGGACGCTTTCTGCGCAATCGCCAGATGGTTCATGGCAGCAGCGGCATTATCATGATGGCAGCTTAGCACCGTCATGGGGCTTGCAAATTGATGAAGGCTCGTCGATTCTTTGGGGAATGTGGCAGCATTATTTGGAGAAAAAGGATTCTGACTTCGCTAAGCAGGTATGGCCTGCTGTAGAGAAAGGCGCATCCTTCCTGATGAGCTTCCTCGAAGCAGAGAGCGGCTTGCCGAAGCCTAGCATCGACCTGTGGGAAGAGCGTGAAGCATCGCATACGTACTCCTCAGCCGCTGTATACGGTGGTCTGACGGCAGCAGCGAGCTTTGCCGAGCTAGCAGGCAAACCTGAGCTTGCAGCGGAATGGACGGCTGCTGCGGAGCGGATTTCAGCAGCAATCAAAGAGCTATGCTGGAACGAGGAAGGCGGCAGATTCTACCGCGGAGTTGACCTAACGGTAAACGCAGGCAAATACGAGCAAGCCTTGGCAGCTGGCTCAACTGGTTATGTGACTGAGGGCAATAAAGGCTACAAGAAGCATGTTCTCGATCATGATACTGTAATTGATATCAGCCTGCTTGGCATCGCTGTACCGTTTGGAGCGGTAGCGGCAGACGATGAATCCATGCGCCGCACTGCTGATGCAGTTGAAGCTGCATTGACTGTTCCGGGCGTCGGCGGCATTAAGCGCTATGAGGACGATATCTATATTGGCGGTAACCCATGGATTCTCACTACACTATGGCTTGCTCACTATCGCATTCAAACCGGCAGCATTGATGAAGCGAAGCAATTGCTGAAGTGGGCGATGGACCATCGTACGGAGACCGGCCTCCTGCCAGAGCAAGTAGACAAAAACACCGGCGAAACCGCTTGGGTTGTCCCGCTTACTTGGTCGCATGCCATGTTTATATTGACGATTTTCATGCTTGCGGAAGCGGAAGCAAAGTAAAACCTGCTCTATCCGATTTTAAAAAATCACAAATACATCAAACCCCGACGGTTGCTTGAACCGTCGGGGTTTTTTATGCTTGAATTCCGCGCTGCTGATTTACATCAAGACCAATTGTACACGGCAGTATCAGACGTGCCTGTCGAACTCGCAGGAGAAGTAAACGAGCGGTTCGTTCCACTCTCCCAGATGACATTGCCGAGACTGTCCTTCTTAATGAACTTGAATTCGAAGGTCGTCCCTTTCGGCACACTTACTGGCAGGAACCATACTGGATAGTTCGGATTCATCATCGCTTCCGTCGATTTAGCTGCATCCCAGCTGCCGAGCTCAGGAATGCTGCCGACGATATGAATATTTTGTCCAACTGTCGTTGTGGCATTGACCTTAAAGATGACCTGTACCTGATCACCCGACAGTACCTCGTAAGTAAAGCTATTGCTGACATTTGTTCCTTTCGTAACCGTAATGCTGCGTGAACCCGCAGCTACAGCTGGAACGACAGCTTCGATAAACGTATCATTGTTGGATACGATTGTTGCAGCAACCGTACCGAATTTCACGGTAGCCGTGCCGCCCAAGCCCGTTCCGTAAATATAAACGGTATTGCCTGGGCGTCCTGAGGTAGAAACAACATCTCCGATTCTTGGAACCGTAGTGCCAAGCGATGGATTGTACGCCAAAATGTTAACCTCGCCGCCTGAGAGCGTGAAGCTGGAAATTTTATTTTGCCCTGATACGCTCGTAACCGTATTCGACGCGCCCATTAGCAGGCCGGACAATCCATCTGTGTAAGTTCCTACAGGCAACGTTGTATTAATTGCAGGAACCGTATACGAAATATCTGGCTGTCTATTTACAGCGACAATTACTTGCTTGTCGTAGAACTGGCGCTGATAAACGAGAACATTGTCTGTGCTGTACAGAATGGAAGTTGTACCATAAGCGATCGCTTCGTTGGACTGACGCAAGGCCGATAGATTCTTGATCACTTTGAAAGCCGTTGTCGTCTCATCGAAAGCAGCCGCCTTCTGCATAAATGAACGGCCAGCAATATCGCTGCTGTCCGCGGAGGACAAATACTGCTCCGTACCATAATAAATATTTGGTGTTCCACGTGATGTCATAAGCGTTGCGAGAGCAGCGTGATAAGGCTTATTGTTCGATTGAATATAGCGGAACCGTGTAACGTCGTGGTTGTCAAGGAATGTTACTGCTTGATTCTCATAGGAATAATCGGCGCTCGTTTGTGTCAGCATATTACCGAAAGTAGACATCGTCTCGGAGAAGTTGCCGAAAGCATTTGTTGCAGAACGATAAAATTCAAAATCAAGATTATTCACGCCCGTACGGT
Source organism: Paenibacillus sp. TAF43_2 (assembly GCF_052113545.1). Lineage (NCBI taxonomy): Bacteria > Bacillati > Bacillota > Bacilli > Caryophanales > Paenibacillaceae > Paenibacillus > Paenibacillus sp. TAF43_2. Next base: position 11,059 of record NZ_JBFRDK010000012.1, on the reverse strand, counting down.
CAGGGAAGGTGCGGAATTCATCATATTTCGGGTCAGGTCTGCTAATAAAAAATTCACCAAAATGAGTGAGCGGTCCGCCTGCAGCGGAGTCAATGGCGTCTTTCAAACCTTTGGTGAATGCTGGATTCATATGCAGCGTTGCATCATGGCGGAAGCCATCAACGCCCTTCGATTTCCAGAACGTCGCTGCCTTCTCCAAATGCGCAACTACATTGGCATTCTCTTGCGAGAAATCTGCAAGCGAGCCGAGTTCCTTATGACGGAAGCCATAACGAGAATTGTCGCCTGCGCGATCGCCTAATCCGTGAAACCAGCCGTTTGCATCATTATTAGGATCAGCGATTAAGTTTTCTATTTTGCCATCGTTGTTGTAATCATAAGGGTTGCCAGCAGCATTGAAGGCATAATTGCCGCTTGCGTCTTTATCCGGCTCATAGAGCTTGCCGTCTTCTGGAGAATTTCCGTTAGTCGGGTTTTGCCAGCGGCTCGTATGATTCGTTACAAAATCAATGACCAGCTTCATCCCTTGATTATGGAGAGCATCACGAAGATTCTCAAAGTCCTTCATCAGCCCAAAATGCTGATTCGTTGCAAAATAATTGCGAACATGATAGCCATGAAAGCTCGTCCATTTATTCATGCTGCCGCCAGGCTGGTAATCCTCAATTACTGTATCTCTATTCTCGTAGGGTGCGGATATCCAAACAGCTGTTACACCCATATTTTTCAAATAAGGAATTTTGTCGATAATCCCTTGCCAATCCCCGCCTTGATAAAGCTTTAAATCATTGCCATCCCCTTTGCCATCGCCATTCGCATCATCAAATAAAGCAGCGGAGGAGCCAGCAGGGATATTATTGCTTGTGTTGCCATCATAAAATCGATCCGTAATAATTTGGTACACCGTATCCTTTGGCGTAACTGGACTAAGCGCGGACGATGCGGTTAATGCCTCTGCTTCTCTTGGATTAACACTAATTGCCGGCAATACAAGTGCTGCTGCTAATACGAACAAAGCCAACCTTTTCCCTATAACCTTCATCCATTCAACACTCCCCACTATTTTGAAATGCAGATTTATTGCCTAGTTCAAAAAAATAACCTCCGTTTAGACGCATGATTTCACCTAGGCTCCTAGAAGTTTGGCATCACCCCCTTCATAGACTGCAAGTCATCGCGCTGCTTCTGTTCATTTCTTTACTGCTGTGCTTTGCCTAATGGTCAGCTCGACTCCAATTACGACCTTGCGATCAACAGCAGCATCCTTATCCATTTGTGCAGTCAGCAATTTCACAGCCGTCTGTCCTTTGAGCACAATATCCTGATGAACGGTCGTTAAGCCGGGCACCATATAATGGCTGTTTTGATTATCGTCAAAACCCATTACGGACACATCGCGCGGCACAACGATACCAAGATCATGCAAGCCTTTAATTAGTCCAATAGCGAGAACATCCGATAAAGCGAAAACAGCCGTTAACTCCTGTCCTCTTGAAGCGATTTGAGATGCAGTGCGATAACCGCCAATGGAGGAGGTAGGAACCTCGAAAACATGGTCGCTTTGGTAGGTCATTCCCGCTTCTTTCAGCGCTCTCTTATAGCCGATCCACCGTCTATGATTAACGCCTTCTTCGAGCAGTGTCCCGGTCAATAATGCGATGTTCTGGTGTCCAAGCGATAACAGATGTTTTGTTCCGATATATCCCCCAAGCTCATCATCCAACCCAACCTGGTACAGCTCATCGTTATTTAAATAGCTATCCATAAACACACAAGGCACATTCAACTCTAAAATTCGCTCGTATATCGGGGAACCCTCAAATACGCCAATAATGATCAAACCATCCAAATGGCGTTCACGAACAAATGAAAAGGTTTCATCCGGCTCTACCCCAACAAGAAGGACATGCAGCTTCTCGTTCCGTGCCCCTTCTTCAATTCCCGTAACAAGCTGCCAATAAAACGGATTGTCATGCAGTCTGCCTTTCTCCAAGAAAGGGACAATGACCGCTATTAGGGATGATTTCTTATCCTTTAAATTGCGAGCGGACATGCTTGGCGTGAAGTTCATCTCAGCGATAGCTGCTTGAACCGACTGAACCGTGTTAGGAGCTACTCTGCCTGTTCCATTCAGTACGTTGGATACCGTAGCAATCGATACTTTTGCGCGTTTAGCAACATCTTTAATCGTTATTCGTTCCTGACTCATGACGAACCACCTTTACAATAATTAAACGTTTCATCTACGTAAAACACTTATGAACAAAGAGTTTATATTAGGCGATATATGAATTCAATAAATAATTGATTAAACGTTTCATTTAATAATTCATACTATATTTTATCCTGTATATTTCTGTCAATCATTATTTTGTAAGCGCTCTACTTTGTCCCGTCAGTGGCCTCTTCTACTCCATAATAAAAAGAAAAATGAGCTTCCATGCCAATAAGATGTTTCAACTCTAACAAAATGGTGTATACATATTGACAGACATCTTCTAGTTTGTAATAATTATAAACAAGGAGTTAGTCTAATTTAATTTAGAATTTGCAATCAACCTTTCCATTTTTGTATTCACTGACTGCAAATAGCGCAAACTACCATCAGAAAGGATGATCATTATGACAACACCTACAACTGTACAACAACATTTGAATCGCCAAATCGCCAACTGGAGCGTACTTTACATCAAGCTGCACAATTATCACTGGTACGTAAAGGGCTCCCAGTTTTTCACTTTGCATGCAAAATTCCAAGAGCTTTATGAAGAAGCTGCGCTTCATGTCGATGAAATCGCTGAACGCTTGCTTGCCGTGAAGGGTACGCCTATCGCAACCATGAAAGATTATTTAAAAACCTCAAGCATTGAAGAAGCGTCCAATAAAGAAGATGCGACGCAAATGGTTGAGCAATTGATTAAAGATTTTACAACCGTAATCGGTGAACTGAAAGACGGCATGGAGGCCGCACAAAAGGCTGACGACGAAACAACAGCCGACATGCTCCTTGCTATTCATACGACACTTGAGAAGCATGTATGGATGCTTACCGCTTTTAATGGCAAATAATTGTTGCACGTCCTATGCAAAAAGGAGCTTCGGCAGTATTCTCACTGTCGAAGCTCCTTTATTTGCTTAGTGCTCTAGCCTGATACATTCATTATTAATCACTGCTCATTTTGAGAACATCAACCGCTTTGAGCTTGAGCGCTGCCCTTGCTGGCGTAATATTAATGAGCAGAGAGGCCAGCAGCAAACCAGCTATAATGGGAAAAACAATGTCGAATGGATACTCATACAGGAGGGCCGACTTATCGCCTTTCAAATCCGCTTTCACACTCTCGACAAACATATGAACCCCGCTAAGACCGATCGCTAAGCCTGACAACAAACCCATCAAGCTTATAACAAAACCTTCAATAAACAGCATCCAAAATATAGACTTGCCGGGAACGCCGATGCAGCGCATCATTCCGATCTGTTTGCTCCGCTCGCGCACGGCTCTAAACAAAATAATCGCAAGCCCTAGCAAACCAATAAGAGCGGATATAACCGTAAAACCTATGAATCCATAGCCAATTTGTTTATTAATCAATTGCTCCGCTGTATTTTGCACATAAGGAACATGAAAGGCCAGTACGCCTTCAAGTGCAAATCTTTCCTCCAAATCCTTAGCCAGCTTAATGTTTTTATAATCAAATTGGAATAAAACGAAACCAAGATCGGTTTGGTTGGGCCATTTGTGACCAAGCGGACGAAGCTCATCTACAACTTTTTTGTTCATCAAGGTTGTGCCATAGAAATCTATTAATCCGGAAGCTGCGTCGTTATTTAAAAAACCAGCGATAATGAAATCTCGCTTCTGTTCGGGAACCCAAGCTTCTTCTCTCGATCGGAGCTTGCTCTTATATACAGGAAGCGTAATCTTATCGCCTGCCTTGAGATTCAATAATGGCTTAGGAAACTTCTCTTTATAATAGTCAGGCAGGATTACATATGCAGGGTCATTCAGTACAGCCTGCCATGCTTCAGCATCGCTTGAGAACGCTGGCGATCGCGCATTTAATGCAAAGTTGTTATTAAGCAGGAGCTCCTTCGTAACGGGTATAATAGCTTGAGCCATGCCGTTCTCCTGCATGCTAAGCATATAAGGCTCCACGACAACTTTCCCCTTCATATGCTCCTGTATCAACGGGTCAGCAGCGGCAACTGCTTCAATTTTATCCTTCTCCAGCTCAGATTGGTATACAGCATAACCACCAAAACCTAAGACGGTTTGATTTATGCGATCAACATTCCCGCTAGCTTGTATAAGATGCGTAATGCCAACCAAAAATGTARTCAACATCATAACAAGTGCAAATAAAAGTGCTGCTGTGTACGTTCGTCCTTTATGTTGATTCGAGTATTTAACAGCGAGGAGCATGGATATCGGCGGAACACCAATAAACCGCAGCAGCTTTTGCAGCGGGACAGTCATTTTCCCCACTCCATTAAGCGCGATAAATAACACTGTAAACACGGATGCTATCCAAGTAAGCACAATGGCAAGCATGTTGTCATTCGTTAATTCAGGCGGATCGATAAATGCAAATATAAAATGAACACAAGTAGCGGATAAACCCGCAGCGATTACACCGCGGTTTCGCGTTCGTTTCCACCCTTTCGCCCGCAAGGCCCCGCTGTCCGCTGAAGGCCCTCGCAGCGCTTCAACAATATTGAATCTGCTTGCTTTACGAGCTGTTAATCCAGAAATGAAAAGAAGGAACAACAAGGTTGCTGCGAATACAGCTGCTGCTGTTAGGATTGAAACATGAGCTGTAATCGGCACAACGAGACCAGCCGTTTGAGATAGGTCCGCAGCATAGAAGCTATAAAAAAATTGAATCAATCCATAACCGCCAGACAACCCAATCAGCGTACCAAGCATCGCACTGGCTACTGACAGCAAGAGCGCTTCAACCATGAACATCGCAGATATATTGTCTCGCGAGAATCCGATTGCTCGCAAAATGCCGTACATCTCCCGCCTGGAATCGCCAATCATGACCAGCACCTGCCGCATAAACAGCATGCTCGATATAACGGCTACAATACTTATCATGCCAATAATGATCGAATAGTTCATATCATCAACTTCATTTTTATATTTGCTTTTCAAATTCTCTACTTTGTACGTTTGGCCTGAAACAAAAAACATGCCGCCCAAGTTTACAGATGGATCAGAGTTTCCCGCCAGTATAGCTTCATAGCCATCTCCAGCTTGGCCAGACAGTTGACGCACAGCTTGCTCCGTCCCGATTATGGTACCGGCAAATGCACCATATTCTTGGTAGCCAGTGAGTCCTCGCTGCTCTACTACCGCACGAATGCGAAATAACTCATCTTTGCCTGAGACAGTAACCTTAAGCGCGTCACCGACGTCAACATGCAGAAGCTTGGCTATGTCACGGTTAATAATAAGCTCATCGTCAGCCAAGCCATTTGTCCATAAGTTTTCATAGGCAGGATCAAACCTAGCAGCTTCCTCCATGGAGAAGCCCATAAACAGCATATTTTTCAGAATGGATTGCTCACCCGTATTTGCAGCCTCAGCAAAAACAGCCGCTTCCGCCTTTACATAGGGAAGAATCGTATAGTCGCTTTTTCGTGAGAAGTCTACTAAAAATGCAGCCTCTTCCGCGGAGAAAGCGTCAGAATTAAGCTTCTCCGGCGTTAGCTTCCAGTTGATCGGACCTAGATGCTTCTCAATCCAAGCTGCCCCGCTTCGCTCGACCGATTCATAATTTACGGCACTAATGGCGATCAGCATAGCCCCGATGGCTCCAGCCATTATCGTGATCAACGTCTGCTTCCATTGTTTTCTCAAATGACTCAGCGCCATTCGCCATACAAGACTAGACGTTAGCATGACGAAACGCCCCCATCATGGATAACACGTCCGTTTTGCAATCGAATGGTGCGTGATGTTCGGTTAGCTACTTGTTGATCATGCGTCACAATAACGATCGTTGTGTTGTAATGGCGATTGAGCATCTCCAGCATCCCAATGATTTGATCCGCCGTTTCCGTATCAAGCGCGCCTGTAGGCTCATCTGCCCAAATGATATCGGGTCTCCCCACAATAGCTCTAGCGATAGCAACTCGTTGATTCTGACCGCCCGATAGTTGATTAGGATATTGATTAGCTTTATCAGACAGCCCAACCTCTTTGAGCGCTTCAAGCGCTCTCTCTTTGGCCTTATTGGCATCACTGCCTGCGGCAATAAGCGGCAGCGCCGTATTCTCCCAAGCATTCAGCACCGGTATGAGATGATAGGATTGAAACACGAACCCCATCTTCGCAAGCCGCAGCTTAGCGATCTTTTCGTCTTCCCATGAATGGATGGACGCGTCTCCAATCCATACTTCACCTTTATCGCTGTACTCGATGCCAGCCATAATATGCAGCAGCGTTGATTTGCCGCAACCGGAGGCACCCGTAATGGATACCATTTCTCCTTTATTAATTGTAAAAGATACGTCCCTCAGCGCTCTGACCGCTGCTTCTCCCTTGCCATACGTCTTGCATAATTCCTTTATCTTTATCATCTCTTCAAATCTCACCCCTTGTTCCATTGAATGCTATCACTTTATCAAATCGATATGCATTCTTAATGGAGCAAATATGCAGAACTTGTGCAGATGGCTAGTCTTTTATGATGGGGAGGCTTAACGTAAACGCAGCTCCTTTGCCATAACTGCTCGACACATCAAGCGTTCCGCTGTGGGCATGCGCGAATTGCTTCGCTATAGCGAGCCCAAGGCCCAGTCCTGAGCCGCGTTTGCTTGCTCTAGCTTGCCCAGCTCCTCTGTAAAAGCGGTCAAAAACAAAAGCAAGCTCCTCCTCTTCAATTCCCAAACCATCATCGATAATCGTCAATTCCGCATATCCAGCTTCTAAGCTGAGCTCGATTCGCAGCTCATGGCGTGCATGCTGCAGCGCATTCCCAATCAAATTAATAATAATTTGCCTGATCCTTGCTTCATCCGCATAAATACGAATATCATGCTCCATATGTACCGTTGCCTGTATCGTATGTTCATCCGATTGAACGACAAGCGTCTCAGCAACCGCCGCTGCTAGCGCGGTAAGTGAAAACCAGCTTTTGCTTAAGGACAAATGGCCAGATTCCGCTAGCGACAGCTCCTGTAAATCTCGAACTAATTTAGTGAGACGCAGCGTCTCATCATGAAGCGATACAGTACGCGCTAATGGCAGCGGCAGTCCCTCCTGAATGGCATGGTCCAGCTGCGTCCGCATGACTGCAATCGGTGTTCGAAGCTCATGAGCAATGTCAGCTACCATCGTTCGCCTAACCGTTTCTAAGCGTTCTACGCGCTGCACAAGCCCATCTATTTGATCGAGCGCATCCGTGAGCTGCTTGTCCCCGTCTATACGATTATTTGTAGATAAAGAGGCTCGCTCCCCAATTAACGCCGCTATTCGCCGCTCCGTTTGTTTTGAAATATTGTGCGAGCGTTGAATAATCCATAATCCAATGATGTATATCAACATAGCGAGCAACAACGGCGGCAATACCATTCTCATACTTATAAGTTTCTGAGCTGTAGTCGATACCTGCGTATACCCGACAATCGAGCCATTTGAGAGTACCGCTATTTTCCGCGCGTCTTTATCCGTATTTTGCTTAATGAACAGCGTGGCTATCTCGGTTATTGCATCTTTGTCATAAACGATAATGGACAGCGATTTGTATCCGGAAATCATGTAACGATCATGCTGAAGCCGATCCTCAAGACCGATCCAGCTTCCCGTCGACTCATAAAAAAGCTTGGCGTATCCATTCCAAAACAACTGCGTCTTTTTAAGCTCAGTCCGATCGATGCGGTTCATCATCCATAAGGTACAAATAAATGCAACAACGACAGCAATCATACATATGTAAACTAATCTAAGCTTCTCACGCTGCATGCTTGTACTGCTATAGCTCTTCACAGTACTTCCTCTGTAAAGCGATAGCCAACTCCATACACGGTTTGAATGAGCTCACGCTTCTCATCCCCGCCTTCCAGCTTACGCCTCAAATTGCGAATATGTGAATCGAGCGTTCGCTCATAACCGAGAAAACTATCGCCAAGCGCCTCATCCATCAAATGTGTTCGTGTAAACACTCTGCCTGGATTTGCCGCGAGCTTCCAAAGCAGTAAAAATTCAGTACGGGTCAAGTCAAGTTTGTGCTCATTGAGCACAGCTGTGAAGCGCTGCTGATCGAGCATGAGCGGTCCTCTATAAATAATCGATTCATCAGGCGCAGGAAGGGATGGCTCGCCATGCTTGCTTGCTCTGCGCATAACCGCTTTAATTCTCGCACTTAGTTCACGAAGCCCAAACGGCTTCGTCAAATAATCGTCCGCGCCAAGCTCCAGTGCCAGCACCTTATCGAATTCATCACCCTTGGCGGTAACCATAATGAAGGGCAGCTTCCACTCTTTTTCATTACGCTTGCAAATGTCTATTCCGCTTGCTCCACCGGGCAGCATCCAATCGACGAGCAGCAAATCCGGATTTATCTGCTTAATGAGCGGCTCCGCTTCGGTCAATGAGGAAGCGCCATAAACCTCCACCGATTCTTTCCGCAAATAATCAGCGCATTCCTGAAGCAGCTGCTGCTCATCCTCAATCCATACGACTTTCATCCTTCGCTCACACTCCCCTAAATAAATTGTTGCATAAAAAAACAGTTCTTCCAAGTAGGGAAGAACTGTCTTTTCATACAAATCTATGGATGTTCGCTAAACAAACTCGCTGACGCGAAATGATAATCAATTGATCTTATACAAGCTTTACGCCGCAGCTGCCTACAGCTGTGCCTGCCCATAATGCTTGCAGCTGGTCGCCGTCATGCAAAGCAGCCACCCCTGCTGGCGTTCCTGTGAATAGAAGATCGCCGGCGCCAAGCCCATAATGCTCTCCTACGAATTGAATCAGCTCCGATACGCTGAATAACATATCGCTGGCTTTGCCGCGCTGCGCCTCTTCGCCATTTCGCAAGAGCACAAACTCGTTTTCAGCAAGAGCCGCTGCACCTGGGTAAGGAAGCCATTCACCAAGCGGAGCTGAGTTTTTAAACCCTTTGGCCGCAAGCCATGGCTGTCCCTTAGCCTTCAGCTTGGACTGAACGTCACGAAGCGTTAAGTCCAAACCAAGCGCCATGCCGTCAATGCATAGTTCTGGATCGATGCCCGGCTCATAAGCACGGCCAATCCGCAGTACGATTTCAAGCTCAAAGTGCACCTCGCCTACATTACCGGGAAGATCTACAGTGTTGCCTGCCATTGAAACAATGGCATGCGACGGCTTTGTAAACACGAGCGGCTTATCAGGCACCTCATTGCCAAGCTCCAAAGCGTGAAGTTTATAATTTCGACCGATACAATAAATATTACGAATCTCATTGCTGCTCATGAACAATGCCGCCTTTCTATTTCAATTAGGTTAAATCGGTTTCGTTTACTTCTGGGCAGCGATTTGCTCAGCCAATTCATTCAGTTCTGCCCAGCGGTCCATTAGCTTCTCCAGCTTTTCTTCCAGCTGCTGCTGCTCTGCTGCCAGCTCTAGGAGACGAGCAGAATCGCTGCTTGCAGCTTCCATGCGTGAGGCGATTTCGCTGATCTCGGTTTCCGCAGCCTCAATCCAGCCATCGATTTGCTCAAAGTCCTTTTGATCCTTGTAGGACATTTTGAGTGTACGTCCCTTAACCGCGGGTTTCGCAGCCGCTTCTGTACTTTTCACCTCTGCGCTCGAAGCCGCTTTTGCAACGGCTGTATCGGCTGCAACCGCTGACGGCGTAGTTCCAGCGCCGTATTTCTCAACAAACGCTTGGTAATCCGAATAGTTGCCGGTGTGATGTGCAATCACGCCGTTGCCCTCGAACGCGATAATCTTGTCTACTGTCCGATCAAGGAAATAACGATCATGAGAGACAACGAACACAACGCCCGGGAAATCGTCAAGATAATCCTCCAGCACTGTAAGTGTGGAAATATCCAAGTCATTCGTCGGCTCATCGAGCAGCAGCACATTCGGTGCATTCATTAACACGCGCAATAGCTGCAAGCGGCGCTTCTCTCCGCCGGACAGCTTCGAAATTGGTGTCCACTGCATCGTAGGGGAGAATAGGAAACGCTCCAGCATTTGTCCCGCCGATATGGTCGAGCCATCAGCCGTCTTTACTTGCTCAGCGCCCTCGCGAATATATTCGATCACCCGCAAAGACTGATCCATCTCTTCATGCTCTTGCGAGAACCAGCCCAGCTTGACTGTTGTACCAAGGTCCACGGTTCCTTCATCTGGCGTTAATTGCCCTGTAATCAGCTTCATTAGCGTTGATTTCCCGCTTCCGTTGCGTCCGACGATGCCTACTCGGTCCTCTGGAACGGCAATATAGCTGAAATCGCGAATAAGCGTCCGATTACCAAAGCTTTTTTTCACATTTTCCATTTCAAGGATTTTCCGGCCAAGCCTAGTCGAAGCTACCGAAACGTCCATCTTCCCGCCCGCTTGCTTCGGTGCATCTGCCTTAAGCGCCTCAAAGCGATCGATACGCGCCTTTTGCTTCGTTGATCTTGCTTTTGCCCCTCGTCTGATCCACGCGAGTTCATTGCGCAGCAAATTTTGACGCTTCGATTCCGTCGAAGCTTCCCGCTCCTCGCGGTCCAGCTTCAGCTCAAGGAAACGACTGTAGTTTGCTTGATAGAAATGGGCTTGGCCTTTATCGAGCTCGATGACGCGGTTACTGACACGATCAAGGAAATACCGATCATGCGTAATCATGAGCAATGCGCCTCTGCGTTTTTGCAGCATGCCTTCGAGCCAAGCCACGGAATCATTATCGATATGGTTCGTAGGCTCATCCAGAATGAGCACATCGGAAGGAAGCAATAAAGCAGCAGCCATAGCGACACGCTTGCGCTGGCCGCCGGACAACGTCTCTACCTTCGCTTCAAAATCATTAATGCCTAGCTTCGACAGCGCCATCTTCGCATCGATCTCCAG